>PFTR01000048.1 GCA_002789675.1 Alphaproteobacteria bacterium CG_4_9_14_3_um_filter_47_13
TAACACGAGCCCCCTCAAATTGGGCCTGATAGTTTTTAAACAGTCTTTCATTAATCGAAACCCTGTCATTCTGGAGATTAACACGCGCCTGTGCTGTCTCCAGATCACTGAATGCCGTACGGATTTCACGTTCGATTGTCCGTTCTGTTTCAGCACGTTTTGCCCTGCCTTCATATTGCCGCTGCTGTGCCTTGCGCATTCTCGCCACCTGCCCTCCGGCCAGAGAAATATCCCAGTTCAGACGCACAACCGCTTTGGCATCAATCACCTCGCCACCAATCTCATCCACCTGATCGCGTTTCAAATAGGAAAACTCGCCATTCACATCAGGATAATAAAACTGTTTTTCAGCATCGGCATCATAGGCCAGTGCCTGCTCAGTGGATTGCGCCGCCTTCAAAGCCGGATGATTTTGTTTTGCATACACGACAGCTTCATCAGCCACATCCGGAATCACATCAGGACGCGGCACAGGCCTTTCCATCGGATCATCCGGCATATGACCTGTCAATTCAGCATATTGGGCATTGGAAGATTTTAACTGCCCTTCAAGATCCACCATTGTACTTTCAAGCTGCTTTGCGATATCCTGCGCCTGCACCACCATGGATTCATCAGCAGCGCCCTCATTCACCATTTTCTGGATCCGTGTCCGGTAATCCTCCAGCAGCTTCTTATGAAGATTGACTTTCTCTAGTGCCTCACGGCTTCTGAGAACATCAAGATAAGCAATAACCGTCCGCAACGCCAGATTCTCGCGGACATCTACAATATTATAAGTGGCAGAATTCTGCCGCATCTGTGCCGCATCAACCCTGTTAAATGTTTCAAATCCGTCAAACAGAGGCTGGGTCAAGGTTGCAGAACCTTCCCATAAAGGGGAATAAGCAGCACCCCTTGTAACGGTTAGCCCCCGGCTTGTGCTATTATCACCATACACCCGGCCACCCGACCCACGCAGATTTAAGCTGGGGAAATGCTCTGCCCATTGTTCCTTGCGTTCCTGTGCATAGGCATCCCGATTGGCAATTGCCGCTTCGACACCGGGATGATAACGCAAGGCCGATTCCACAGCATCTGCCAGAAGTTCCGCATGACTGACGGGTGCCCATAAACAAAGAGCAATTGTTAAAAAGCCGACTCTTGTCGAAAAAGGAGGGTATTTACAGAACATGATTTTTTAAACAGATACAGGAATGACAGAATTATCTTATCATTTTAAATCTAGACAATAATGACTTATAACGCAAGCCTGATAATATCATCTCCTGATTGTCAGGCGTTAGGGCTTCACAAAACCGCAAAAATAAGGCATCTTCTTATTGTTACCCCCTCAACAAAGGATTATTTTCCGTGAGTCTTATAATTGCCATACCAAAAACAACAACCCCGGATGAAGCTCGCGTTGCTGCTTCACCGGAGACTGTCAGAAAACTCGCGGAATTAGGCTGCGAGATTAAAATTGAGGCTGGCGCAGGGATAAATGCCGCCGTCACAGACGACATGTTTAAAGAGGCCGACGCTATAATTGTAAAATCTGCTGAAGATGCCTGCAAAGATGCCTCGATCATTTTATCTGTTCAGCCCCCCGCTGAAGACGAGATTCCATTTCTTTCCAGAAATGCGCTTCTGATATGCCAGATGAACCCTTATCACAATGCGCCCCTTATCAAGAAACTCTCCGATTCTGGCGTGACCGTTTTTGCCATGGAACTTGTCCCGCGCATTTCACGGGCGCAAGCCATGGATGTTTTATCTTCACAGGCAAATCTGGCCGGATATAAAGCAATACTGGACGCAACCGAGCATTTTCCCCGTGCTTTACCCATGATGATGACGGCGGCCGGAACCATCTCTCCGGCAAAAGTATTTATTATGGGCGCTGGCGTCGCCGGCCTGCAAGCCATCGCTACAGCCAAACGTCTTGGCGCTGTTGTCTCCGCTACCGATGTACGGCCAGCCGCCAAAGAACAGGTGGCCTCTCTTGGCGGAACATTCATTGCAGTAGAAGATGAAGAATTCAAGGAAGCCGAAACTGCTGGTGGCTATGCCAGGGAAATGTCGGCTGATTACAAGAAAAAACAGGCCTTATTGATAGAAAGCCATATTGCAAAGCAGGATATTGTGATTACCACCGCACTGATCCCCGGCAGAAAAGCTCCGGAACTGGTTACAGAAGCCATGGTAAAGTCCATGAAACCAGGCTCTGTCATCGTTGATCTTGCTGTAGAGCAAGGCGGAAATGTTGCCTTGTCAAAAGCCGGAAAGATCATTGAAACACACGGCGTTAAAATCATCGGTCACCGCAATGTGCCAAGCCGGCTTGCCGCCAGCGCCTCTGCCCTTTATGCCAAAAATCTTTTCAATCTTCTCAAGCTGATGATCAGGGATGGTAAACTCGAAATAGACTGGGATGATGAAATTATTAAAAATATTGCCCTGACCAGAGACGGGACAACTCTTCAACCGCAATTTACACCGGAAGAAGCGGCTCCAGTCAAAAAAGCGCCCGTAAAAAAGAAATCCGCAACAGTAAAGAAAGAGGATAGCCATGACTGAAAAAAACCAGAATCTGGCTGAAAATGCCGATGCCCTTGCCTTGCAGGCAAAAATGCTGGCGGAACAGCTCAGCATGGCCAGTAAATCTCTTGCACAAGCCGCTTCCAGCCATAGCGATGGCTTCCTGATTTCCGGTTTAACAGTCTTTATACTGGCCTGTTTTGTCGGTTACTATGTCGTATGGCGCGTGACTCCGGCGCTGCATTCGCCGCTGATGGCCCTTACCAATGCGATTTCCTCTGTCATTATCGTTGGGGCGCTACTGGCTGTTGGCGCTTCCGAAGTGGGATTTTCAAGAATGATGGGGTTCTTCGCTGTTATTCTAGCCTCCATTAATATTTTTGGCGGCTTTATCGTTACCCGCCGGATGCTCGCTATGTTTAAAAAGAAAATATGAATTGATGACACCGGATTCAAAACAGATTATGGCTGCACTCCATGCTTGCAAGCCCCGCCTGCAACAGGAAATGGGCATTACACGCTTGCGTGTTTTTGGATCGGTCGCACGCGGAGAAGCCACGGCGGAGAGTGATGTTGATCTTATTGCCGATTTTGCAACCATGCCGGGACTTATCTTTTTTTCAATGGACAAAAAAATTGCGGACATGATTGGCCGCAAAGTGGATCTCACAACAGAAGGCGGTCTGCATAAAAGACTCAAAAGCCATATTTTAAGTGAGGCGCAGGATGTCTGGTAAAAAAGACTGGCTTTTCAGGGTTCAGGATATGATTGACTCTATTGAGGGGCTTTCCTCACATCTGGCAAATATTTCAGAAAGCGCTTTCTTTGCAGATGATTTTATACAAAAAGCAACCGAGCGTTATTTTGAAATTATCGGAGAAGCTGCACGCTTTATTCCTAAAGAGATACAGGAACAATATATAAAAATACCATGGGGAGATATTATTGGAATGCGTCATAAAATTTCTCATGATTACCTGGAAATTGATGCGGGTATATTATGGAGCAGCTATAAAAACGATTTTCCCGCCCTGAAAAGCCATCTTGAAGACCTACTGGAAAAAGAGGACAAACCATGACCACATTCGCCCCCCTTGCCTATCTCATTGCCGCAGTCTGTTTTATTATGGCGTTGCGCGGTCTGTCGCATCCGGAAACGGCGCGGCAGGGCTTGACATTCGGCATGGCGGGCATGGGGCTGGCCATTATTGTGACCTTATTACTGCCGATGGTTTCTTCTTACGGACTGATTATTCTGGGCATTGCCATTGGCGGCGGAATCGGGACGGTTACTGCCCAAAAAATCAAAATGACCGCCCTGCCCCAGCTTGTTGCAGCCTTTCACTCGCTCGTAGGACTGGCGGCTGTCTGCGTTGCGCTGGCGGCTTTTTATAATCCGGAAGCCTACGGCATCGGAACACAGGGCGCAATCAAACTGGCAAGCCTGATTGAAATGTCTTTAGGAGCCGCCATTGGCGCAGTGACCTTTACCGGATCCATCATTGCGTGGGGGAAACTGCAAGGCACAATCTCTGGAAAACCCGTGATGTTTGCAGGACAGCATAAGCTGAATCTCGTTCTCGGCGGCACTCTTCTCTTTTTTGTTCTGATGCTTTGTATCACGGGCAGCAGCTTTTACTTCTGGGCAATCATTTTACTAGCCTTCGCGCTTGGTATTCTTATGATTATCCCCATTGGCGGCGCGGATATGCCGGTCATTGTGTCGATGCTCAATAGTTATTCCGGCTGGGCAGCGGCGGGAATCGGTTTTACCTTGCATAATAACCTGCTGATTATTACGGGCGCTCTGGTCGGAGCCAGCGGCGCGATTTTGTCCTATATCATGTGCAAAGGCATGAATCGCAGCTTTCTGAACGTTATTCTTGGTGGCTTTGGCGGCGAGTCTTCCGGCACAGCGTCCGCCGATATGGGAGATCGTCAGGCCAAAATGGGCGCGGCGGAAGATGCCGCCTATCTGATGAAAAATGCCTCGAAAGTCATTATCGTTCCCGGCTATGGCATGGCGGTGGCACAGGCACAGCACGCTTTGCGTGAAATGGCGGATATTCTTAAAAAAGAAGGCGTGAATGTCAAATATGCCATTCATCCGGTTGCGGGTCGTATGCCCGGCCACATGAATGTTCTGCTGGCAGAGGCCAATGTACCTTATGACGAAGTCTTTGAAATGGATGACATAAATCGTGATTTTTCGCAAACGGATGTGGTCTATGTCATTGGTGCCAATGACATTACCAATCCCGCAGCAAAAAATGACCCCTCGTCTCCCATTTACGGGATGCCCGTTCTGGATGTTGAAAACGCGCAAACGGTTTTATTCGTCAAACGCTCTATGGGCAGCGGTTACGCCGGAATTGACAACCCGCTTTTCTATGCCGACAATACCATGATGTTGCTTGATGATGCCAAGAAAATGACCGAAGGCATTGTAAAAGCGCTGGAGCATTAAACCTTCTCATTTCAAACAAGTATTATCGCTGAATTGTGATTTTCACAATACACTTCTTATCCGGAATTGAAGACATTTTCCTGCAAAACGGGCGGCAGCGGGCTACAGACAGTCAAATGAAAAATGGCTCTCTTCTGCCCCGTTGATACAAAAAGACACAAATTTTCCAGTTACGGAGATGCAAATTCTTTATGATTTTCCTTTTCATATCAAAAATCATACTATAGAATTCAAAATAATAATAATAATAATATGAAAAGATAAAATCATGTTTGAACAGGGACTGCCCGAACAATACACGCAACCAAAAAACTGGCTTTGGGGGGAATTTGAAAATGCCCGTCATGCAATTCTGCGCTTTGGAAAACTAAGCCTTCATAAGAATCCACTTGCCCATATTGTCTTTGTTGAAGGATTAGGCGAATACGCCGAAAAAAACTTCGAACTGGCACGGGACTTCAACAAAATATCCTGCAATTTCTCGATTCTTGATCGTCAGGGGCAGGGGAAATCGACCCGCTACTTTCCTAATGCTCCTCATAAACAGCATTCACAGGGCGTAGACCATGATATTGCCGATCTTGTTCAATATTGCAAAGAACATATTCCTGAAAATGAACCGATTGTTCTTCTCGGACAATCAACGGGCGGTCTGATTGCTTTGCTGGCTTTGGAGGAACACAAGGATTTATTCAAGGCTGCGATTTTATCCTCCCCTCTTCTCGGGATCAAGGATCCGCGTATCAAAGGAAAGGAAGCTCTTTTTTCCAGTATCCCTATTTTTGACTGTATCAAGGAAATGTATGTTCCCGGTGGGGGAGACTGGAAACCGCGATCGCACCCGGAGAAAATGCATAATCCGGAAGATTTTTCCAGCCACCCTGACAGAAGCCTCATCAATGATTACTGGCCTGAAAACGATCCTGACCTCCGCGCAGGAGATCCTACAATTGGCTGGCTCTGGCATATGTGCAAAGCCATTACAAAAATACGAAACCCTGAAACCCTGAAAAATATTACACAACCTGTGCTTATTATCTCGAATGGCGATGATGTTTTAATTGATAACACGCCTATAGATGCCATTGTTTCGCAATTACCCAACGGCCTGCACACCCATCATATAAAAGGAAAACATGATTCCCTGATGGAAGATGATCGTATTCGTAATCAGAACTTAAAGGAAATCGAACATCTTCTTAAAAATAGTTTATGATTACGCGTTAAACTCTGGCTTGAAGATGCTGTCCATATTAGTATGCATAAATGAATACGATCATCCCGCACAGTCATCCTGACATAGAAGAACGATTTTTAATGCCGGAAGGCTGGCGCTGGCATATTTTCAAAAATCCACAGGGACGCCTGCTTCGCTTTGGAACAGTAGCCCCTAAAGACTCTGTACCGGATGCTGTTGTTATTGGTTTGCAAGGCCTCGGAGAGTTCACAGAAAAATACTTCGAAGTGGCCAGAACCCTCCTTGATCATAACTTGAGCTTCTGGATGCTTGACTGGCAGGGACAGGGAAAATCGCACCGTCATCTGAAAAATACCCAGAAACGTCATTCCAGCAGTTTTGACGAAGATATCACTGATCTGCATTATTTTCTTATGGAGTATGTCAAACATTCTGCCGTTCATCCTGATGTGGGCAGAATTCCCCTTGTGATGCTTGCCCATTCGATGGGCGGAAATATTGGCCTGCGCTATTTAAAAGACCATCCCGATATGTTTTCATGTGCGGCATTTACGGCGCCGATGATTGGCATTCGCGCCTTTCAGCATCTCCCGAACCGGATAACCCTGCCTTTGCTGGCATCTTTAAACGAAGTCATGAATCAAGGCTATGTCGAATTTGGCGGCAAAGAATGGAATCCCCAAATGCGCATGCACAAACGCAATGATATCCACACCTCTGACCCCATCAGAAAAGAGGTGCATAATGCATGGTGTCTTCATGATCCCGCGCTTCAGGTCGGAAATATTACATATGGCTGGCTCTATCAAGCGCAGCGTTCCTGCGCAAAGCTTCAGAAAAGTACATTTCTGAATGACATAAAGACCCCTTTTCTTCTGGCTCTGGCGGGACAGGAAAAACTGGTCGACAATCCTGTTGCCAGAAAACTGGTTTCAAACCTGCCCTGCGCCCGGTTGCTTGAGCTTCCCGAGGCAAAACATGAAATACTGATGGAAAGAGATCCTGTTAGAAACGCATTTTTTCAGGCATTTTTTGAATTTCTTCAAAAGAATAATATCAAAGAAAAGTTGAAACCTTTCTAAAGACAGGGCACACTTCGTATCGACATATCAATTTAATAAGGAGAGACTCATGCCAACAGAAGCCGAAGATTTTGATGAAGATCGTTTCATCCGCCTGAGTGACCGCATCCTGTTTGCGCTTGAAATGGCACTTGTGCAGGAAGATATCGAGTTGGCTACCGCCCTTGCCAAAGCACTTGAGCTGGCGATGACACGCAATACCGGCGGCGGCGAGTTTATCGAACGCCGCGACTATCCGGCAGCAATGGAAGCAGCACTTAATAAACTAAAGGAAATCAGGAAAAAGCAGGAATCAGGTGGTTAACTCCAGCCACTCACTTTCACTCAGAACCATCACACCCAGTTCTTCTGCTTTTTTCAGCTTGGAACCGGCATCCGCGCCCGCAACAACGTAATCAGTTTTCTTCGACACAGAGCCGGATATTTTCGCGCCAAGAGCTTCTGCCCGTGCCTTGGCCTCATCACGGGTCATTTGTGTTAATGTTCCCGTAAAAACAACCGTTTTTCCAGAGACAGGGCTATCTACTTTATATGGCACCTCATACGGCATGATCTCCAGCTCCTTCTCTAGCGCGGCAAGAACCTCAAGATTATGTGCCTCTGCAAAGAATCCGAGCAGTTCATCAGCAACACCAGGCCCAATATCACCAATGGAAAGAAGATCCCCATAAGCTTCGCTGTCACGATCCTGCGCGGCCACCATAGCTTCTTTCATTTGCACCAGAGAACCATAATGGGCGGCAAGACGTTTTGCCGTCGCCTCGCCAACCTGCCTTATACCAAGGGCATAAATAAAACGGTTGAAAATGATGGTTCGCCGCGCATTGATAGAATCAAACAAATTCTCTACCGATTTATCACCCCAGCCCTCCCATTCCTGCAAAGGCGGGGTCATTGTTTTATTAATCTGTTCCAGACGGAAAATATCGGCTGGCGTTTTCACCAGTCCTTTTTCCCGGAAAAGATGAATAATTTTATCGCCCAGCCCTTCAATATCAAAGGCAGAACGACTGACAAAATGTTTCAGTCTTTCAACAGCCTGCTCCGCGCAAATCAACCCGCCCGTACAGCGTCTGACAACTTCACCCTCTTCACGAATGGCCAGTGAACCACATACCGGACAGGTTGCCGGAAATGAAAACTCTCTTTCCTGACCCGTACGTTTTTCAGTTAAAACCTGCACGATTTGCGGAATAACATCGCCAGCACGCTGGACAACAACATGATCGCCGATTTTCACACCCAGCCGGACAATCTCGTCTTCATTGTGCAATGTGGCATTAGAGACAACCACGCCCCCCACCGTAACCGGCTCAAGCCGCGCCACAGGCGTTAAAGCACCGGTGCGCCCGACCTGAATCTCTATATTATTCAATATCGTAATCGCCTGTTCCGCCGGAAATTTATGCGCCGTTGCCCAGCGCGGCGCACGCGATACAAAACCAAGCCGCTCCTGAAAATCAAGACGGTTTACCTTGTACACCACACCATCAATATCATAGGGCAGTTCAGGACGAAGCGCCCCGACAGCGTGATAATAACCCAGAATATCATCAAAAGAATCAAAGAGTCCCGAGGGCTCGGCCTCCTGAAATCCGAATTTTTTCAGTTTCTCACGAATCTCCTGCTGCGTTTCTGCAAAATCCCTCTTCACGACACCCAATGCATAACCAAAGAAATGTAAAGGTCTTGTCTTTGTAATTTCGACATTCAGTTGCCGGACACTCCCCGCCGCCGCGTTACGCGGATTGGCAAAAATCTTTTTACCATCCGCTGCCAGCCTTTCATTCAAAGCCGCAAACTCATCCCGCCGCATATAAATCTCGCCGCGCACTTCAAAAATATCCGGCGCGTCTTCCGGCAACTGCTGCGGCACATCTTTAATTGTTCTCACATTCGCGGTAATATCCTCTCCTTCCGCGCCATCACCACGCGTGGCGGCCATCACCAGTTTCTTGTTCTCATAGCGCAACGAACAGGAAAGACCGTCAATTTTAGGCTCGGCAATAAATGTAAGACTATCCTGCTCGTTTAACCCCAGAAACCGTTTAACCCGCACAATAAAATCATGAAGCCCCCCATCCTCGAACACATTGGAAAGCGAGAGCATCGGCACGGCATGTTTTACTTTTTTAAATCCCGAAGAAGGTTCGGCTCCGATTTTTTGCGTCGGGCTTTCAGACGTTATCAAAAAAGGATATTCGGCTTCCAGCCTTTCAAGCTCCTGCCGCAGCGAATCATACTCCGCATCGGAAATAACAGGCTGATCCTTCTGATAATAAAGACAGTCATGATCTTGAATGACCTGCACGAGCTTTTTATGCCGCACCCGTGCCTCTTCAAGAGTCATGTTAAAAAGAGTCCCTGTCACTTTTTTTGCTTTGTTCCGTTAGATCCCGGCTCCAGAACTTCAACGCTCTCAAGCCGCCTTTGGTCTTGCAAAAAACCTGTCAACGACATTCCGTTCCTCGCGCAATTCCTTATCGGTCGCATCCATTTTTGCGCGGGAGAAGCTGTTAATATCCAGCCCCTGAACAATTTCATATGTGCCATTTTTACATGTTACAGGAAACCCATAAATCACCCCCGGCGCAATGCCGTAAGACCCGTCAGAAGGAATCCCCATGGATGTCCAGTCTCCTTCCGGTGTTCCCATGGCCCACAGCCGCATATGGTCAATCGCAGCAGACGCGGCAGAGAATGCGGAAGATAGTCCGCGTGCGTTAATCACCGCTGTTCCACGCTGCTGTACATCGGGAATAAATGTTTTATCATACCATTCCTGATCCAGTCCCGGAAAAGGAGACTTTCCTTTCACCAGCGTATGATGGATATCAGGATACTGGGTTGCGCTATGATTTCCCCAGATCGTCATTTTTTTCACATCGGTTGAATGCGCGCCCATTTTACTGGCCAGCATACTGACCGCCCGATTATGATCAAGACGCACCATCGCCGTAAAACATTTCGGATCAAGATTCGGCGCATTCTGCTGCGCAATCAGGGCATTGGTATTCGCCGGATTTCCGACCACCAGCACTTTGACATCACGTTTTGCATGGGCGTTCAGCGCTTTTCCCTGCGCCTCGAAAATGGGGCCGTTCGCTTCTAACAAGTCTTTACGCTCCATCCCCTTACCCCGTGGACGCCCCCCCACGAGCAAGGCATAATTCACATCTTTAAAGCCGACATTCACATCATCTGTGGCAACAACCCCTTTTAATAATGGAAAAGCGCAATCCTCAAGCTCCATCACCACGCCTTTCAAGGAGTCCATCGCCGGCGTAATTTCAATCAAATGCAGGATCACAGGCTGATCCTTACCCAGCATCTCGCCACTGGCAATGCGTGGCAGCAGGGCATAGCCAATATTTCCGGCAGCACCTGTAACAGCAATACGTACGGGTTCTTTCATGGGGAAGACCTTTCTTTTTTTTATATTAAATGACTCTGGCAAAATAGCGCCTTCACAGGCTTCAGGCAAGCCTGAAATCACGGAAGATCAATCCCCAAAAATTCGAGCTGCCAGACGAGTTCATCATAGGTCAAAGGATAATCCGTACCATCACGGGGATAAACAAGCTCTTTCGGCTGGACATGGGCAAGCTCCCTTTGCAGACGCAGCGCAAAACGCATTGAAAGCTTTGCTTTCCACGTCAGGGCAATAACGGGTTTGGCCGCTTTCATATCAAAAATTCTGGCAACAATTGCCTCATCCGTTCCCGCAAGATATGCCAGAGCCGCACAGACAAAATCACGATCCCGCATCGCAAGCGCATCGGTGAGTGTCTCCTCATCCAGCCTGTCTTCTCTGGCTATTTTCAAAACCCGCTCATAGGGCGGCACATCCTGCTGCCTGTCTCCCTCGCCTGCAAAATCAAGGCGCCGCCTGAAAACTGTTGCAATTTCCTCTGCTGTTTCTGTATCAAAATCAGCGCGCTCCTGAAGCAGTTTCAGCACCTCGCGATCCGCAAATTTTGCCAGTGTCTTTGCCATTTTCGGGGTCAGATTTGCACGCGCCGCCAGATGGGTCTGCCATTCGGGATAATCTCTGGCACGCTCGATAATCTGCCCCAGCGTTGCCGCACTGATTTCCGCACCCTTATTTCCGATCAAAATCGCGCCGCCTTTCATATCATCACTATCAATCACGGCCTGCGCAACTTTCCTGCCGACCTTTTTCCGTCCGGCAATGGCCTGCACCGCCCACGCTGCCGGATGGTCTTTCAGGATCTCGAGCAGCACATCATCCGGTACAGCCGTACAGAATTTCAGAATCGGTTCGGACACTTCGCGCTCGATATCCCGCGCAAGCTGTCCGGCAATTTTCGGCGGGGTCTCGCTATAATCCTGTAACGCGCTCGCAAGCGCTTTTCTGATTTTAAGCACCTCATCAAGCGCCAGCATCCCCAGCGCCTGCACGGCAAAGGCGTAAACCTGACTATGCCGCTCCTGATCAAGTTCCGGCAGCAAAATCACCAGCCGTCCTGCCAGCGCATAACGTACATCCGCATTCGCATCCCCCGCCAGAATCGGACTCGCCTGCATCGGCATGGCGGCATTTTTTGCCAGCGCCATTTTTACATCCGGCGCGGCATCATGCGCGGCAAGATAATAAAGGATTTCCTGATGGGTTTTCGTATTCCCCGCCAGACTGACCCGCGCTTTTACGTCCTTGCTACGCGCCAGCGCCTTTTCTCTTTCATAGCGCTCGGGGTCACGCTTTTCCCTGCGCATAAACGGCTTTCCGATTTTTTGTAAAAGCTGCTTCATCACCTGAAAAAGATAGCGCATCACCGGAAGAAGGGAAACGGGGTTTTAGAGCAAAGCTTTAGAAATATAGAACCCTCTGCAAAAGTTTGAAGTAACGGTGGTGGAGCGCCATTTTGGACAATTTGAGGAGAGGATTTTTGAGTTTTATATCCTG
>PFTR01000135.1 GCA_002789675.1 Alphaproteobacteria bacterium CG_4_9_14_3_um_filter_47_13
GAAGAGCAGGTCAAGCATGATGTATTACTCGCCCCGCAATGGACAAAGAAATTTACGACCGTGGAACAGATTGCCGGAACGGCGCTGTTCTTGTGTTCAGATCATGCTGAAAACATTACGGGCACTTCTATCGCCGTTGATGGCGGCTGGACGGCAGCGTAGCTTTTAAAAAGGAAATATAACATGAAAACAGACGATATCCTGAAACTGCCCTCAATGCCGCTGTCCTCGCCGAGTTACTCTGGCGGGCCATATCGGTTCATTGACAGGGAATATTTGATTATCACCTATGAATCCGACCCTGAAGCCATCCGCGAGCAATTGCCAGAGCCTTTGGAGCCGGACGGATCGAACACAGTGTTATATGAATTTATCAAAATGCCGGACAGTTCTGGATTCGGCAGCTACACCGAAAGCGGAATTGTCATTCCCGCCATGTTTGGCAGCGAAAAAGTCAACTTCACATCTCAAATGTACCTGAATATAGAAGCACCGATTTCAGGGGGACGAGAAATCTGGGGTTTTCCAAAGAAACTGGCCAGGCCCGCTCTTGAAGTTCGTGAAGACACACTGACCGGTACGCTCTGTTATGCAGGCGAGCAAGTCGCTATGGGTACGATGCGTTACACGCAGGAGCAAATTACCTATGATCTAAAAGGAGAAACAGTCTGTACGAGCTGTGTTGAAACGCTGGCTAAGAAAATGAGTAAAACACAAGTTAATCTTAAGCTGATTCCCGATGTGGATGGCCGCCCCGCTATTGCGCAGCTTGTCTCATATAATATGACAGATATTGATATCAAAGGGGCATGGTCCGGCCCCGCAAGACTATATCTTATCCCGCATGTCAATGCACCCGTGGCTGACTTACCGGTAAAAAACGTCATCGGTGCGATGCATTTCATCGCCGATATGACACTGCCTTACGGACGCGTATTGCATGATTATCTAAAAACATCCCAAAAGGAGAAAAAAGTTGCCTAAACATAATGATAAAAAAGAACAAAAAACCGTCAATCTTGCCTTGCAGGGCGGCGGCGCACACGGTGCATTTACATGGGGCGTTCTGGATAAGCTACTTGAAGACGGGCGCATCAACATTGACGGTATATGCGCCACAAGTGCCGGAACGATGAATGCCTGCGCCATGGCTTGGGGTATGCATAAAGGCGGCAATGACGGCGCACGTCAGGCTCTGCATGATTTCTGGAAAAATATTTCCGATGCCGGGCAAAAAGCAAACCCGATCCCAAAGATGCCGTGGGAGAAATTTATGCCCCAAAGCGGATGGATGAAAACGGACGATACGTTATCCTTTTTTCTGCTCGATTCCATGACGAGGCTTTTCTCGCCCTATCAGCTCAACCCGTTTGATTTCAATCCGCTGCGCGATGTCCTAGAGGAAACTATTAATTTTGATGAGTTGCGCGAATGTGACTGCGTCAAGCTATTCATCAGCGCCACGCATGTTCATAGCGGCAAGGTCAGGGTTTTCGATACGCAGGAAATCGACCTTGACGTTGTGATGGCCTCGGCTTGTCTGCCTTACATGTTCAAGGCTGTAGAAGTTGACGGCGAAGATTACTGGGACGGCGGATATATGGGCAACCCCGCGCTGTTTCCTTTATTTTATGAAACAGATACCCGCGATGTCATGATCGTCCATATCAATCCAATGGAGCGCAACGAAACCCCGGAAAGTGCGCATGATATTACGAACCGGATTAACGAGATCAGTTTTAATTCCTCTCTCCTGAAAGAATTAAGGGCGATTGCTTTCGTAAAGAAATTAATTGAAAACGATATGCTAAAGGACAAACATAAAGACGACTTCACCGATATTCTGGTTCACTCTGTACGCTCTGATGAAGTAATGACCAGTTTAAGCGTCTCCAGCAAATTTAGCTCTGAATGGGATTTCTTAACAGATTTGCGAGACAAAGGGCGAAACACAATGACGGCCTGGCTGGAAGAGAATTATGATGATATAGGCATACGCGATACCGTAGATTTGCACGGAGAGTTTTTGAACTCTAACACGAAAATTTTTGAAAATCATCACGGCGATCACAAACACAAAACACATGAGATAAAAAGGAAAACAGCATGACCGCCAAAGAAATCAAAACAGACATCTGCATTATCGGCGCAGGGTCCGGCGGTTTGAGCGTTGCGGCGGGCGCGACGCAACTGGGCTTGAGCACTGTCCTCCTAGAACGGGCTGAGATGGGTGGGGATTGCCTCAATACCGGCTGTGTGCCGTCCAAGGCTTTGCTGGCTGCCGGGAAACGCGCACAGATGCACCGTAAAGATGATATTAAGGTTATTAAGGCTCATGAGCCAGAGATTGATTTTTCCGCCGTCAAAGATCACGTTTTCGATACGATCAAAACGATTGAGCCGAATGACTCGCCGGAGCGGTTTAGAAGTTTGGGCGTGAATGTCATTCTCGAAGAAAGCCGCTTCACTAGCCCTGATACCGTGCAAGCGGGCGAGCATATCATCAAGGCACGGTATTTCGTGATTGCCACAGGCTCGCACGCCGTGGGGCCGCCGATTCCGGGGCTTGATAAAGACAAAGCCTTCACCAATGAAACGATCTTTGGCCTGCGAGAAAAACCCGATCATCTTCTTGTCATCGGCGGCGGGCCGATCGGCATTGAAATGGCGCAGGCGCACAGGCGGCTTGGCTGCAAGGTTAGTGTATTTGATATGGCCTCCATCCTGCCGCGCGACGATCAAAGTAATGTCGAGATAGTCCGACAAGCCCTGTTGAAGGAAGGCGTTGATCTCCATGAGCGTGTTTCGATTAAAGAAGTTAAGCATGGCGATAATAGTGTCACGCTCGTGATTGAAAAAGACGGCACGGCGCAGGAAATTACAGGCTCGCATCTTCTGGGCGCGACGGGGCGCGCACCGAACACGGACGGGCTTGATTTGGATAAAGCGGGCGTGAAATTTGAAAAGCGCGGCATTACGGTGGATGAGCACCTAAAAACCTCCAACCCTAAAATCTTCGCCATCGGCGATGTATCCGGTGGGCCGCAATTCACGCATGTAGCGGGCTATCATGCCGGGATTATCATCCGCCAGATTTGCTTCAAGATGTTTTGGGCAAAGGTAGATTACAAGGCGCTGCCGTGGGTAACGTATGCCGATCCAGAACTCGCGCAGGTTGGGTTAACCGAAGGCGAAGCGCGCAAGAAACACGGTGATGACATCAAAGTCGCCGAATGGCATTTCGATGAAAACGACCGCGCCATTGCCGAACGTGCCACAAAAGGCCAGATCCGCGTGATCACGGATAAAAAGGGACTAATCCTTGGTGCGTCCATTGTTGGCCCGAGCGCAGGCGAGCTAATCGGCCTGTGGGCGCTGGCTATCACAAACGGCATGAAGGTTGGTGCCGTCACTGGCATGATCGCGCCTTACCCCACGCTGGGCGAAGTCAGCAAACGCGCCGCCGGAGCATGGTACACACCGAGCCTGTTCAGCGATAAAACAAAGCGCATTGTGGGGTTATTGCAAAAATTGCCGATCGGATGAACACTCTTTTAGAAAAAACCGGCTTCTGGCTGGCGCGGTACCTGCAGAAGGAAGTGAAGGGTTATAAGCCCTCTTCAACGTCTGACGTTTCGAAGTTAAAAAAATGCCTGAGGCCGGCGGATATTCTGCTGCTTGAAGGTAATTTGCGCATCAGTGTGGCCATCAAGTATCTGACTCAATCAACCTGGTCGCATGCCGCCTTTTATGCCGGGTCGCTCGACGGTACAGACGATCCAAATTGCCTGATAGAAGCCGATACGCTTCATGGCGTTACCGCAGTGCCCTTATCAAAGTATGCAGGGCAGCACACAAGAATATGCCGTCCTATCGGACTGACAGAAGAGGACGCTCAAAAAATTATCGGGTTTATGAGTGATAAAATCGGCATGACCTATGACATGAAAAATGCATTTGATCTGATGCGTTATCTTCTGCCACAGCCGCCTGTGCCAGCCCATTGGCGACGGCGCATGCTGGCGCTCGGCAGCGGCGATCCCACGCGCGCAATCTGCTCAACCCTGATCGCTCAGGCTTTCCAATATATTCAATATCCAATTCTGCCGGATATATCATCGATCAAAGGAGATGATAATTCAGTTCGGGAAATACTACATATTCGTCATCACAGCCTTTTTACGCCGCGGGACTTCGATATTTCACCTTATTTTCAGATAATAAAGCCTACTATAGAGGCAAATTTCGATTATAAAAAATTGGAATGGAGCGAAGGCGAATAAAGATGCAAAACCTGATCGAATATAAAGGCTGGATCGTTGCCGGGGTGTTTGTGCTGTTATTCGCTGCCGAGCATATACGTCCTGTTGTGACCTATAGTTTCCATCCCGTAAAACGCATTATCAAAAACCTGTCTTTCTGGCCTTTCAATATCGGGCTGTCGCTGGCGTTTATTCTTCCCGTGACATACTGGGCATCACAACATGCGCTCTTGGCACGCCATGAAATACTGGGCGGCCTGACCGGGCTGGCGCTCGATATCCTTATCCTCGACCTGTTTATCTATTGGTGGCATCGCGCCGTGCATGAAATGCCATTTTTCTGGCGGTTCCATGAGGTGCATCATCTGGATGAGCATCTGGACACTACCTCGGCCATTCGCTTTCACTTTGGTGAAATATTCTTTGCCACCTTCGTACGTGCCGCCTTGGTCATTGTTTTTGCCGTACCGTTTACCTCTGTTGTGATATTTGAAGTGCTTGTGCTAGCTTTTACGTTGTTTCACCATTCAAACATGGCCCTGCCGCAGCGCTTGGAGAATGCGTTGTCTAAGATCATTATTACGCCCTCTATTCACTGGGTACACCACCATGCCATCCGCAAGGATACGGATTCCAATTACGGCACTATCTTTAGCTTCTGGGACAGGCTGTTCCGGTCAAACAGCAAAACGCACCGCTCCTCAAACATGAAAATCGGCGTTGAAGGCCGAAAGGACAAACAATTTCTGAAACTCCTGCTATCCCCGTTTATCTCCCGCTAAAAAAGGCGACCCTTAACAGAGCCGCCTTTTAAAAGCATAAGGAGAGGGAAAACTATGCTTTGATATCGACACCGGATTTTGAAACAGCCGGTGTTTCCGCCTGATGCTCGGCAATGGCCTGTTGCTAGATTTGCTGCAGGTTTTGCGTTGCACTTGGCGCTTTACTCTGGTTTACGGCAGTCACGGCTGCTCCCCCGATTGCGCTTACTGCACTCATGACCAATCTCCTTTTGGTTTGAGGGTTAACACCTGAGTATTCGTAACAAAACGCCTATAAGTTACATGCACTCCATCAGCCTCAGGATTCCAGCATTTTCATCATATCGGCACTGCTCATTTCCTTGGTGATTTTGCCCTCAACAGTTTTAGAGGCATTATCGACTAAAAGCGCAAATCCGGTTTTGGCCGCATGCTCTTTGTAGATATCTTCTAACCCTAAAGAATGCGCAAGATAGGCAGATTTTTGTCTGGTTTGCTCATCGGTCAGATCAAAGTGAACATATAGCGTTGATTTGTCTTTTGTGTTTTCCAAAAATTTATCAAGCTCCGGCTGCATCACTTTGCAGGAGCCACACCAATCCGCATAAAATTTTACAATCATGGTCTGAGGGGCTTCGACAATTTCATTGTGCTTGTTCTCAGCCATGGAAGCTTGCGGCATAACGAGAACAAAAAGAGCAAGAAAAGAGAGAATGGAATATTTAAGCCTGAGCATTTGCAGGTCTCCTGATTTTGTTAAAGAACTTTCCTACATTCGTTTGAAAAAGGCGTGTGGTTACACTTGTCGCCGAATTTTTATGCCGCTTTTTGTGCGCGCCATTCGGTGGGCTTGAACGCCTCATCCAAAGGTGTTTCAGCCACATGGTTGGTGTAGTTAGACAAGGTTTTAAAGCCGACGCCCAGAATAACTTCCAGAATTTGCCCTTGCGAATATCCTGCATCCAAAAAAGCTTTAACTGTTTTGTTCGTTGGATTGCCTTTTGTATCAGCAATTTCGTATGCCAGACGGCGGAGGGTTTCCAGCTTGTTATCCTTGATAGGCTCATTATTGCGCAACGCTTCCACCACATCATCAGGAACGTCCTGCATATTTGCCATTGCCGTATGTGCAGCCATGCAATATTCACATTCGTTTGAAAGGCTTACCGCCAGCAAAACGATCTGCCGCTCTGTTTGTGTAAAAGATGTTTCGTCGAAAATCCCAGCCAGTGTCATATAGGCTTTCAAAATAGAGGGAGCTTCGGCCATGACACCCAGAATATTCGGCAAAAAGCCGTATTTCTCTTCGGCTTTTTTGAGCAGCTCTGCTGCGGGCTGTGATGCTGTTTCGGTGGTGTGAACTTGATATGATGACATTTTATCCTCCTTTGGGTTGGAGCAAAGGTATTCGAGGGCAGAGGATAAAAAGTTACATAGGGAAAATGAGGGGTTTATTCCGAGGACGTAAACCGGATGTCACGGTAATAGCCTGTGCTCACGCCGCCGCCATTGTCACAATCCGTCATGATTGCCACGCCATCAATCTTGGTAACGTCGCGGCCAAAATATTTTTTGAAATCCTCACGCACATTACGAATCTCATCAACCCAGATTTCGTTGTTATCCGGCAAACCGGATTTCTGGGCGACCATGATAGCGCGTTTGGTGTAGGCGTTAGGCCACGAAGCCCCTGCTGGTTGCGTGTTAGCCCAGACGTAATTCATTGCGCTGACATCCCAAGGCAGCGTGCCTTTATAGACAACATAGACGCGCGCTGCGTAGTCATCGCCTTTCTTACTAACATCATCAAGCCCGGCTTGAATTCCATCAATTTTCTATGACCAGCGCAGGATCGGTGTTTTTGTTAGGTCAACAGGCATGTGCCTGTAAAACGCCGAAGCTGTATTGTTGCAAGATGCCTTTAAGGTAAGATTATTTCCTTCGGAGGAAATTTCATAATCAGTATGACCTTTGAAAGACTTTTCTTCCCACAAAGAAATTTCTTCGGCTGAGAATGATGCGTTATGGTCTTCTTTTTCTGTCCCAGCCCATGCCGAAGGCGCAACAACGAAGACCAGCAATACGACCAAAACAATGACCAGCTTCATGATTTTTTAAGAGTAAATTTTACATCCAGATCGCGCAGCAGATACAGCGCAATACAGGCCGCCAGCATTGGCCATGCGGCAAAGAACAGCAGGTTAATATCAGTTGTGTACTGCTTCCATGATGAAAAAGTTGAGATACCGTTCAGGATCATCACGAAACCATAAGTCCAACGTTTCCAGAGGCCACTAAGAAAAGCGAGAATAATGACAAGTTCAATGGCTCCGATTGCCATCATTATTTCTTCGCCCAGACCGCCTATAAAATAGAAGTTCTCAAAGACCTTGGCAGCGTGGCCGGGGTTCAGGAATTTATCCAGCGTCCATGCGAACATGACAATGAATACGCCAAGGCGCAGCAAAAATAACGACCATTCAATTCGGTTCTGTTCTGTCATTTTTCCTCACTTTTTGGATAGCGTATGGATTTTCCCATCAGGATGAAAGGCCTTAAAGGCAAAGGCAAACGTCGTGTCGTAGGGGGTATCTTCATACCGGCCTTCGGCGATTTTGCGCTGTGCTTTGACAAAACCTATATCGCGGCCCTGATTGATGCTGCGGGAATCAAGGGCCGAACGCATGCCTTCCTGCCACTCGATATGTAGATTATTATGCTCTATGATACCCGTTTTTCTTAAGTCATCGAGCAGCCAGGCATCTTTTTCAACAGCAACAACATAAGATAGCGGCTGCCCCGGCCCGTCATAGCGTCCACGGTAAAGAAACGGGTTTCCCGAGGGATTATCATATTTCACATACGGATTTTCGCCGTAACGGCGGGCATTCGGATTGGAAGGCACAAGAACCTTGCCGTCCGGATAGCTGTGTTTGAATGCCGAAAACGGGATAACGCGCGCAGGAAGACGTTCCAGTTCCACGCCGGTCATATCGCCGACAATGCCGCGCCCGACAAATTGCTGCCACCAGCTCTCGGTCTGGCGGTCATACATAATCATATCCGAATGGCGCAGCTTGCCCGACACGCCAAAATCAAGCATTTTCTCATCCACGCGCCGGTCAAACACGACAGCAGCATTACATAAAGGGCAATACGTCACCGTCACCGGCACGCCGCCTATTTTGTCATTGGCGATTTCATGCCACATCATAATGCGCAAAGGATACGCCTTAGCCTCGCCATCCATGGACAGAGCAATGACGGGTTCTTCTTCACCCAAATCATTCATTTGTGAAACCGGCTTGAATTGTGGATCATCAATCGTCGGAATGCCGTCTTTCGGCGGCCCACCGGAAATGACTTCCAAAAAATCTATAATCGACTTGCTGAAATCAGTGCGCGGCCATTCCTGCTTCCAATCCGCAGGTGCCGATCCGGCAAAAACGGGGGCGGCCAAAAGGGCTGCAAAGGCAAACAAGAATGGAAATATCGTCATTTTCATGCCTTTGTATTCGAATAGCACCATGAAAGAGTTACAAAACCTACGATGATGGCTTTATGAACATCTTACTTGAAGAAAGCAGTTTTTGGCTTGTGCAGTATCTGCAAAAAATATTGCCGAGCTTCAAGCCACACGAGCGACTTGCCCAACCCAAATCGCGCAGGCATCACAGCCCGTTTTCCCCGTGTTATTTTGATATTTCATCTTATTTTCCCGTCATTAAAATAACCAAAGTACAGGGTTAAGCAAAATATGGACTAATTAATCAGGATAGCACCTTATTATCTTAATTGTATGTATGTTTTAATAGAAATATTGGCCTAAATATTCGCCGTTGACCCACATTTTCACGTATTGCGGTTTTGGTCGGAGTATGGCTTGATAATTTTCACATATATTGTTTTCTTGAAATTGCGAGGGTGCGCAATGGGTACGGTAGCACACCCCTTCAGTTGCCCTGTATCCTTGCCGTCTTTCTCTTAAAACAAACCCATCTTCGCATGGCTCAAACCTTTCGTATCCAAGCTGATAATGACCGTCAACTCTCTCACCATTTGGGCCTGTGGTACATGAAGATAACTTTGGCAAAGGATCTCGCCCCTTCTTGATACGTTTTTTAAATTCGCTATATGCTCCTGCGCAACCTGAGGGAAATCCGCCTGGCAAACATATCCAGATAGCGCAAGCATCTTGACTGGAAGCTTTTGCAGCGTTGCTATGAAAAAATAACAACGAAGCCATAAGAATTAATGCAAAAGTTCTCATTTCCTCTTAATATCCTTGTCTGTTATTGAACTTTGAAACTGTTGTGAAAACTGCCTGAGTTTCCTGACCAGAGCTAAAAATTCAACCCTCACGTCGCTTGGAACACTATAAAATTCGCTTACAAGTTGAAGTAATTCCGTATCTTCGGTGTTGAACGGCGCTAATTTTTCAATAAAAAAATAATTGATAGAAACACCCAAAAGATCGGCACAATCTTTAAGTCTTTCTGCCGATAATCTATTCTCACCAGTCTCATATTTATGAATTTGTTGCGCTCTAACGCCTAAAAGATCGCCTAATTCGCCTTGGGAGAGCTTTCTGTTTTGTCTCAGAAAGCTTAGTTTTTTTCCTAAGTTTGCGTTGAAATCTAAATTTTCATTTCTTGCTTGCTCCATTTTTTATTCCTTATTTTGGTTTACAAGCACAAGCCAAAATTTCCACTCTCATTACTTCATAGGCACATATCCCTAAAATTAGGCTGACAAAGACATGTGCCGATTAACGATGAGATTATGATCGGGAATATCTGCTCACATAATAGGATTCAACCTGCAGCGTATTAGCTTAAGGCTTTTTTAAACTCTGAGGTGAAAGTCCTTGAAATTGCTGCAATATAATTTTTTATGAGAGAAAATAACTAATTTAAGTGAGGGAATGACATGCGCCGCACACATCTATTATTTTTAATCCTTTCACTGATACTTATTTCATTGCCTGAAAACGCGCATGCACAGGCATTATTTGATTCCGGAACAAACTTCCTGAACGCCTTAATGGATATTCTGACCAATACCTGGGCGCGTATCATTGCTATTATCGCGGTAGTTGGCCTTGGTATTCTCTGGATGACAGGGCGATTAGCTTGGGGAATTGCCGCCTCTGTGATTGGCGGTATTATTCTCGTTTTTGGCGCTCCTGCGATTGTGGACAGCATAGCCGGCTCATTATAAGGAGCTGGTTAGAGTGGAATTTAAGAATAATCAAGATTTAGACCCTTTATTCATTGGCATGACAAGGCCGCCTCTCGTATTAGGTGTGCCTATGGAGTTTTTCGGGATCAATTTTATCCTCTTTGGCATCGGTATGATTGCCTTTGTATCGCTCTCAGGAAAAGCCCTCTTTTTCTTATGTGTCTGCATTCCGCTTCATATCGCAGCGTATATTTTCACAGAAAAAGAGCCTCACTGGATGAGCATTTATATCACGAAATTAACAAGGTGTAGCCCGATACAAAACAGAGCGTTTTGGAAATCAAACAGCTATAAGCCATGAAAGGATTTACCCTCAATGCTAAAAGCGGCGAGAAAAGAAGATATGAGATACGGTCATGTTGCAAAACGTGAAGTCTCTATCGAGTCCTTCATTCCCTACTCCCGTCATATAAACGATACGACACTCAAAACCAAAGCTGGCTATCTCCTGAAAATCATCAAAGTGGAAGGACTTCCCTTTGAAACATCAGATCAGGTTGATTTAGATAGCCGGAAAAACATCCGCGCAACGCTTTTGAGAGGGATAAGCAATTCTCGTTTTGCCATTTATCAGCATACGATTCGAAGGCAGGTCTTTGACCAGCTGGATTCCCACTTTGACAATCAATTCTGCGGCGATCTGGACCGCGCCTATCAGAAGAAGCTCAGCGCAAAGAAGATGTTTGTGAATGAGCAATATATCACAATCATTCGAAGGCCAGCCAAAAGTAAGATCGGCCTCATGTCGGAACTCAGCAGGACACTTTTCTCAAAAGTTGATAAAGACCATCAAAAGCAAAATGAAGCTGAAAATCTGCGCGCCTTGGGTGAAGCGGTCAACAATATCCTTTCTACCTTAAAGCCCTATAAACCCAAGCTCTTAAGCGTTCAAAAAGACGAACACGGCTTTTATTCTGAAAATCTATCCTTCCTCTCATATCTGATTAATTTTGAGAATAAGAAGGTAAGGTTGCCGGAACAATCAATCGCAAGCTATTTGCCTGAAAAACGTATTTCATTTGGCCGCGAGACATTCGAATTAAGAGGCGCGGCACCCAATGACATTAAGCTTGGGGCTGTCTTATCCGTAAAAGAATATGCTTCTACCACAGGCGCAGGAATGCTCGATAATCTCCTCGCCCTGCCCCATGAATTTATTCTTTGCCAGAGTTTTGGATTTGTCGATCGGCAAACCTCGCTCTCCGCTATGAACGAAGCAGAGCGCAAGATGATTGCAACAGAATCTGGCGCAGAAAGCCTTATTCTGGATATCCAAGATGCCCGTAATGATCTGGCCTCCGGCCTATCGACTTTTGGCGAGCATCATATTTCTCTGACCGTCCATGCGCCCGATAAAGACAGACTAGATTTCGGGATTAGCGATATTTTGAGCGTTTTTACCAATATCGGCCTAATTTCTGCGCGAGAAGATGTAAATTTAGAGCCTGCATTTTGGGCAAATCTGCCGGGGAATTTCAGCTATATTGCAAGACGTTCATTGATTTCTAATAAGAATTTCGCAAGCTTTGCTAGTCTTCATACATTTCCTGCCGGAAGCAAAACCGGTAATCACTGGGGCGATGCCATTACGCGGCTCGAAACAACCTCCGGCACACCGTATTGGTTTAATTTTCATGAGCGGGATGTCGGCAACTTTACTGTGATCGGCCCAACCGGAACAGGTAAAACAGTCCTCCTAACCTTTCTCATGGCGCAAGCACAGCGCGTGAAACCAAGATCGGTCTATTTCGATAAGGATCGCGGCGCAGAAATTTTCATTCGCGCGATTGGCGGGGATTATACCAATGTTATCTCTGGTGAACCTACCGGCCTGAATCCTTTACAGATAGAAAACAGCCCCGCAAACAGAGCCTTTCTAAAAGACTGGCTCGATTTGATTATGACATCAGATGGCGG
>PFTR01000094.1:0-1697 GCA_002789675.1 Alphaproteobacteria bacterium CG_4_9_14_3_um_filter_47_13
TTACGATCGCTTTTCATTCCTTCGGTCAAGGATGGCTCAATCAACCCGCAATCTGCCGCCAGACGCATTAACTGATTCCCCAAAGCATCTTTACCGCGTTCATAGGTATTAATCATGATCCAGTCAAGAATGACATAGGAAATATGTGTTCCAAATTTTGATTGAATACCTTCTCTTGTTTCCGGCATGTCTTTTTCACTAAGAAGGGGAACAATCTCGATATCACCTTCATTTTGCGGCGGACGAACGATCGGTTTGGGTTGCTCTGCTTTCACGGTAAAATAATTAATTTTTCTATAGTCCATCGCACTTTCTTTTTTGAAAACCTCATCAATATTATCAAGCAAATGGGCAAGAGTTCCCGATTTATGCCAATCTGATTCAGGATTGACCATTTTGGCAGCGCCATACATAAATTTGGAAAGCATCGCCGTAGCCTGAAGTACATCACGCCAACGCCCCAGTCGTTCCATATGATATTCAGGAATCTCTTTGGTTTCTGCCTGCTTTCGTCTTCTTATAAGATCCTCGCCAAATGCTTCAGGGTCTTTGTCCCAGACAGGGCGCTGCATATAATAGAGCGTCGAAACAGGCAATCCTGTTAAAGCCTGACACCAGCGATGCTGCCAGCCCAGCTCGGTTGACTGCGCGACGGTATCCGGTACAACACGAGAGCTAAGCGCTTCAGGAAGCTCCATCACCTCATCGCTATCACCCTCATCATTTCCTGTCATATAAACAAAATGCCCACAGCCCATTTCGCTGTGTTTGAAATGCAGAGCAGCCTTGCTTTTATCCCCCTTCTCTTTCAAAGGGTTTCTAATCAGACATTCCTGCGTATCACCATTTACAAACAACATCCAGTCATGAAGAACACCATAAGTACCTCTCTTGGCACGATTTAGCTCATCCAGTATAAGCATGCGGCCTTCTTTATAAGCCTGCCATGCAGGACCTTCCTGTGCGGCCATACCCAATGTATTTCCACCAAGATTATCAAGACCCTCCTTGGCACTAACTTTTGTTAACCCTTCAATAGCAATATTGATAGAATCCCGCGTTTCTCCGGGATGGGCATGTTTGACCGCTGCCCAGTCAATCGCTATTTTACCATTTTCACTTGAAAAGGCATTTCCTAAACAATCACTAAGAATATCAACGGACATAGGATTTAGAATAAAATCCTGCTGTTGTTTATCTCCATCGGCGCGATTATATTTTTCGATTTTGGAATCAAGCGCGTCATAAAAACGTTTATCACTATTAAAATCCAGAACCATTTCAAAAAATAACTCATTCAGATTCATATTCGTGCAATCAATTTTGAGTGCGCCTTCCTTCGAGCTAATACGTCCGGCTAGCTCCCCCTGAAAAGTTTTACCGGAACCTGCTGTTCCTTTTGTATACATTGCCCGGCGCGTGTTTTTTGGATGAATTGCATTAATCACCTCGAAAAACTGCCTCTGCATTTCCGGTGTCACCATATTACGCGTCAGAATTCCTTCGACTTCATCCAGGCTCAACTCAGAAGGAACAATCAAAGGTTTCTGAAGCGTCCCCAGATATCGAACCGCCTTTGGCGTACCGTTGGAGCCCACAACATAACCAAGAGCGGTACTCGGATAAGGAGACCTCTTCCCCAAGGGTTTTTCGATAGCTGCGTAATCTTCAGGTGTCAGATCCTTTAAAGGCTTCTT
>PFTR01000094.1:1734-13758 GCA_002789675.1 Alphaproteobacteria bacterium CG_4_9_14_3_um_filter_47_13
GATCCTTTAAAGGCTTCTTTAAAATATGCACTTTTATATCCCCTGTTCCTTGATCATCAAATGATCCTGTTTTTTATTTTTTAATCGTTTTGCAAACATTGCAGGCAGTGTAGAACAATTTTGTTAAAAGTTTAAGAGTGTATTTGTATTTTTATTTGTTATTTACAAAGATTTAAATTTATGAAAATCACTTCATATCAAACTTCCTGTGCGCCTGCTGAAACAGTTTTCTTTTCCTTGCCCATGATACAGCAGAGAAACTTTCAAGCCTCATCATTTTCTGCGCAAGCAAGCCGATAACGCCCGCTGCAATTTCATCCATATTACTGCCCCGGAAAATTCCGATTTTCTGGGTCGGTGTTGCCACCCGCACATCTTTCGCAAATTGTTCAATCCTGGATTCTCTCGATACATCTTGTTGTAACAATGCAAAATCAAGCGTCACATATTTGTTCGTTGATAATAATTTCTGAACAGCATCCAGAGATTCCTCAGGATCGCTAATATCGCCATCTGACAATATTATAATATGGGTTAGACCACTATCACCGCTTCCTTTCTGGTCGGCCAGAGTTTTGGTAATATGCGGAATGGAGGGCGCGAGATTTGTCCCGCATTGCAGACCATTTCTGGCTTTAAGAAGATTTGCTTCGATCATTTTGCGGTCATCGCCCGGCTTTGCCAGAAGTATCGGGCGATCATTCCCCCACAAGGCAATATAGACATTGGCATCCACTTTTTTGGCGGCTTCATACAGTATAATCGAAGTCAGCAAAGCAATATCCATTGCCCTTGCCTTACCCAGCAAACTAGCCATATCTCCATAGGTCATACTGCCTGAACCATCAATCAGGAGAACAATATCAATTGTGGTGGGTGTCTGGCCTGTTTTATCTTTGTGGAACAGATTCAGATCATCTTTTTCCACCCGCCCGTCTTTTTGTTTTAGAATTTTACTTTTGTGAGCTTCTGTATTAAGCCTGCTCAAATCCTTATCCTCGGGAATCATTTCAAGGGCTGGAGAGCGTTCAGTTGTTTTTTCAAGCTGTTTATCACGAATTTTTTTCAGACTATTTGTGACAGAACCGATAACATGCCTAATCTGGGAAAGAAGCGAGGAATAACTCTTCCAATCCGAAGCAGCAATCTCTTCCAGTGTTTTTCCCTCACCTCCCTCGCCGGCCTCGCTAGAAGGAGATCCATCACCACTGCTTTTCCCCTGTGTCCCTTTTCCCTTATCTTTTCCTTCGCCCTTTTTCTCGCTACCCTGCCCATCTTGATGCTCTTTTCCCTGCGCCTCCTGCTGTTGTTTTTCTGCTGCTTTTTTCGCCGCTTCCTCAAGCTCTTTCTTTATCTGTTCAAGCGTCTTCCCTTCAGCGCCCTCTTTTCCCTGCCCCTTGGCATCCTGTCCCTGTCCGTCATTTTTCTGATCCGGCTCCTGTCCCTCGGGATGTTCGGGCGGGAGAGCGACATCATCCATCGACTTTGTCTGCTCCTTATCATTTTTGACATCGACCTTTTGTTTATTTGTTCCGGCTTTGGACGGATCAAAATCCTGACGGGCTTTACCGGGCTCAGAGTCTTTGGAATTATCACCAAACGGCTTATCTCCCGCACCAAAATTCTGTGGTTTCCCTTTTCCCTGTGACCCTTTGCCAGGCTTTTGGGAGATTTGGGAACCCTGACTATTTTCCTGACCAGAGTCGCTTTCTTGTTCTTGTCCCTCTTGTCCCTCTTGTTCTTGGCCTTCCCCTTCCTGCTCCTGACCCTCTTGTCCCTCTCCTTCATTATCCTGCTTCTGCGCCTCTTTTGATTTCTGGCTCTGGCCTTCTTTCTTTTCGTTATCAAGATCCTCATCCAGTTGCCTATCCAGCTCGCGGGCAAGATCATCCGCGATATCCTGAATATAAAGATCCCATATTTTTTCTATAATCCGGTTACGCTTCATAGAATGGGACTCTGCGAGGCTATTGAAATACTCCTTTCCGTACCAGCGGTCTTTCGGAGAGGGCTGCAAATTTTCAAGACCCTCTGTCCCCGCACACAAATCAAGCAGAAGCTGAAAATCGCGGGGCGGAAAACTGTCTTTATTATCATTAACAGCCCTCTGCTTATGCTTAAACCCCTCTTTTGTGATGCGAATCTGGTCAGGCTTGATATCAAACATTTCCCACCCCTTACGGGTATTATCAAACAAACCGTTATTTTTAAAAAAAGAAAGTTCAATGGCATTCAGAATATGAATAAAACGCTGCTCTGGCCTGCTATCCCCGCCCATTATTTTCTCAAGCTGCCGGATTTGCTGTTTTATCTCCTGCTGCTCTGCTTCCGATAATTGATCCGCTCTCTCTTCCAGAATGGATTTTGCCATATCATAAATTTCTTTAAGCTCTGCCTGCAAAGGTTCGCTGTCATTTTTCTTCGTCCCCCGCAAGGCATCCAGCGCAGAGACTCCAAAAACACTACCGGTCATCAAAACATTATTCAGAGAATAGGAAAATTGCTGCGATTTTTCCTGTCCCTTTATTTCTGCATAACGATTGGCGGTACATGTCTCTGCAACACGCCAAAGCATCTGGCGCATTTCCCACTCCAGAGCAAGCTGGCGCAGAGCCTTATAGTCCACATCAGAAAGACTTTCTTTTGCCTTTATCGCTTCCGCTTCTTTTTCTTTTAATCGATTAATTTCTGTACGGATCTCCCGCAGTTTCTGTGGAAAAGAGGTGCTGAGCTGCCCCCTTCCAATCTCGCGGATCATAAGACTGTTAGTATGTTCAAGACCCGCAGCAAGAGCTGTCATAAGATCCACATGGATTGTCTTGTCCTTACGGTTATATGTTATTCCGCTTCCCGGCAATCCCCATGCAAAACGCGTGTCGGTCCGCCGTAACTCTTCATTCACATAGACACCACCATCGTAAAGCATCTGCTTTACATCAAGGCACTCACCTACTTGCTGCCATAATCTTGAGTTTATGAGATCTATTTGTATTTTATGTGTATTACCATTGGGATAGGTGATCTCTTTTTTTGCAGTACGGTGGATATAAAGCAATGACGCTGCCCAGAGAAGCTGTAATTCGGGGCTTGAAAGATTGAGAGGTTTGGGTGCTTTTACCTGTTTAACTGCTTTTACAATATTTTCCAGTTCCGCATTAAAGATACGGTCATCTTTTAACGTGCTGCGAATGTTTTCAATAAAAGCATTACATTCCTCCAAACTGAACGTGGCTTTTGGATTATTTATTTTTGTAATCAATGCCAGACGCAAGCGTGATATTTTCTGTGCCAAAATTGATTCAGCACGAAATTTTTCAGCCCTGCCCTGATGGTTAAAATTTTTTTTCATTCAGCCCTGTTCATTTTTTATCTGAAATGCTTATAGTGCATCTTCTTTAGAAAAGATTCTTAACACAGATCAAAGAGTAAAAAAAGATACAGAAATTTATGCCGTTCGTTTTTGCATTTTTCTGGTTTCCATACTTATGCGCCACCATGCGATTTTAACCATAATTTTATGTGATATTGTATGGGGTTTAAATCCACAGGCCTTGAAAACCATACCCACAACACGATCCATATGCTTGAACTGATAAAAACTGTAGGCACGTTGCATATAAGCACGATTATGAATTTTACGGTTATAAAGAATATCGCTGTTTTCATTTGCGGCATAATAGGCATAAGATAATTCATCATCCTCGCTTTCTGCAATTCGCCCCAGCGCAATTTTCAAACGTGAAAAACGGGATAGCTCTTCTTTAGCCAAATATACATTAAGTGTATCGTAAAATAGTTTATAATGACGGAATTCATCAGCGGCAATATTCCTGCAGATCTCTTTTAACACAGGCTCGTCCGTGGCATCGGCAATAGCGCTATAATAACTTGATGTTCCGGTTTCCACCATACAGCGTGCCACCATTTCTCCGCTACGGCTGCCACGCACAGATATTCTATCATTACTCAGAAAATGTTCAGGACTATATCCGGCGCGGAATTTTTCCATAGAATGATCCATTGACCATGATGGATCTATGGCCTGAGCCCAGCGTCCGAGGGCTTCGCCGTGCTGTACTTCTTCCACTGCCCACTGACGCGCTGTCGCCTGAAAAACCGGATCATCATGGAAAATCCGGCACAGATAATCCGCATAGGATGACGCGTTATATTCAACCAGAGCCGCCGCCTTGATTACTTTTAATAAATCAGCGGAAACTGCTGCCGGATCAAGTCTGTCCCACGCCAGATTTTCAATCGTCCAATGTGCTTTTATCTGTTTTTCAGCCATAAACGGAAACCTATCAAGAAGACGGGGTTTATGCCATTATTATTTTCGGATCAAATTGTATAAAAATTCTATCTCCTGATATTATATTTTCCTTTCTGGCAGACTCCTGATATTTTTAAGATCTGTTTTCCTGAACAAGACAAAATTAGGAGTCAAAATTATGGTCAAAGTTCTTATTAGCGATAAAATGGATCCGCTTGCAGCGGAAATTTTTCAAAAAAACGGGATCGAGGTTGATGTCAGACCGGGAATGAGTGCCGAGGATTTACTGGCAATCATTGGTGACTACGATGGCCTGGCGGTACGCTCTTCTACAATGGCGACGCCGGAAATGATCGGTAAGGCCGCCAATCTGAAAGTTATTGGCCGCGCCGGAATCGGAATTGATAATATTGACCTTGAAGCGGCGACCAATCAGGGCGTAATCGTCATGAATACGCCCTTTGGAAATTCCATCACCACTGCCGAACATGCCATTGCCCTGATGTTTGCCCTTGCGCGGCAAATCCCGCAGGCTAATCAGTCTACCCATGCGGGAAAATGGGAAAAATCAAAATTCATGGGAACCGAGCTATATGCCAAAACACTGGGCGTTATCGGTTGTGGCAATATCGGTGCGATTGCCGCAAGCCGCGCTTTAGGGCTGCAAATGAATGTCATTGCCTATGACCCGTTCCTGTCCGAAGACCGTGCGATTGAGTTGGGCGTAGAAAAAGTCGAACTTGATAATCTGTTATCCCGTGCCGATTTTATCACGCTCCATGTTCCCAAAAATGAACACACAAAGAATCTTATAAATAAAAAAACGATCTCGAAAATGAAAGATGGTGTGCGAATCATCAATTGCGCACGCGGCGGCATTATCGTTGAGGCAGACTTAAAGGAAGCGCTTGATTCCGGTAAAGTAGCAGGAGCCGCACTAGATGTCTTTGAAATAGAACCAGCCACAGAGAATCTTCTTTTTGGTCATCCCAATGTCATATGTACACCCCACCTTGGTGCCTCAACCTGTGAAGCACAGGTCAATGTCGCTATTCAGGTTGCCGAGCAGATGAGCGATTATCTCATAAATGGTGCTATCATGAATGCACTGAACATGCCCTCTATCTCGGCAGAGGATGCTCCGCGTCTTAAACCCTATATGAAGCTCGCCGGACAACTTGGCAGTCTTATCGGACAAATTACTACAGATGCCATAAAATCCGTTATCATTGAATATGAAGGTAGTATTGCCGAACTCAACAGCAAGCCCTTAACAGCGCTTGCCATTGCCAGTCTGCTGAAAACCCAGCTCGATAATGTCAATATGGTGAATGCCATGAAAATCGCTCAATCACGCGGGATCAACATTTCAGAAACAAAAACAGGATCGTCACAGGATTTCCGCAGCCTTATGACCATTAAGATAAAAACAGAAAGCAACGAACATATTGTGGCCGGAACACTTTTTACCGGCAAAGAGCCACGCATTGTCAATATTGAAGGCGTTCCCATCGAAGCTGCGCTTGCACCTCATATGCTTTATATCAGGAACGAAGACAAGCCCGGCCTCATCGGCGGTCTTGGAACACTTCTCGCGGAGGCAGGCCAGAATATTGCCGATTTCCGTCTGGGACGAATCGGTCGCGATGAAACGGCAGTGGCGCTGGTAATTCTGGATCAGGAATTACCCGATGATGTTTTTTCCCGTATTGAGCGTCTCCCCCAGATCAGACAGGTACAGAGACTCAAGTTTTAAAATGGGGCATTCAATAAAGACGATATGAATTAAACGATGAATCCGCGCAGGAACGATACTCTAAAACTGCGGGCAATCCAGTTTTTCTATTTCCTGTGCGGCACGCATTAGAATTGGTTGAGCGCCGCTTGGATATTCTTTTTTCAACTGACTATAACTCAGACAAGCATCATTCGTTTTTCCAAGACCCGCCAGAGACATCCCCAGTTTAAGCAGATTATCGGGTCCCTTTGTACCTTTCGGATATTTTTGATACGCTTCTGCAAAAACACGGGCGGCCTGCTCGAAATCCTTACGTACATAATAGGTCTCGCCCAGCCAGTATTTGGCATTAGCTGCCAGATCATGATCCGGATAGTGGGTTAGAAACAATTTAAAGGCTGTTTCGGCTTCTTCATACTGACGATCCCGTAATAGTGAAAAAGCCTGTTCGTAAATTGCAGCAGGATCTTGTAACGACGAAGACTGTGAGACCGTTCCGATAATTTCAGCCCCTTCGGGAACAGGAACATCGGCAGGTTGGCGCAATATGCCAAGCTGTCCTGAAGCATCCTTAGGCAGAACAACAGGGGAATCGGCAGGAGAGTTGCTTGACGGCTGAGGCGGCATTTCTTTAGAAAGAGGATCTATTGTGTCCTGACGTGTTAAATATCCGGTTCGCGGCGCGGGATCTCCGGATAGGGAAGACACATCTTCCCGCCCTCCCGTTTGCATTCCCAAACCGGAAAGCCGCATCTCAAAATCGGCCATGATTTTATCCATACGTTCCCGAAACTGTTTTTCCTGAAAGTTCAGCTCTTCTACTTTCCCTGTCAGGGTTTGCATTTCCATTTCAATCTGCTGCAATCGTACCTCGAGACGGGCAGTGGACACTGCTGCTCCAGCCGTATCAGCAGCAAAAGAATCAGGAGGTGCCTCACCGCGAAAAACGGCACGACCCAGAGTCTGGATTTCATTTTCAAGACGGGTCAGACGCGAATCAACACTCTGCGCCTTCACCGGAAAAGCGCAGAGTGTCATAAAGCTCGTAAGAAAAACTGCAGAAAGAAGAGAACGGCGATAAAATCTATTTGTAGAATTTACACGCAAATTTTTACCGCCTCTCATACTGGTTTGTTTCGTTATTCTACAATAGAAACGCCACGACGGTTCTGCGTCCATGCAGCAGGATCAGATCCCAGAACGGCAGGGCGTTCTTTACCATAGCTAATGGTATTGACACGCATCGGCTCGATACCAAGCGCCACCATATAGCTTTTAACTGAATTGGCCCGCCGCTCACCGAGCGCAAGGTTATATTCACGGGTACCGCGCTCATCACAATGGCCTTCAATAGTCATACGGACATTCGGATAACGTTTCATCCATTCCGCTTGCAACTCCAGCGTACGCTGGGCTTCCGGGGTCAGATCATAACGGTCATAACCAAAAAAGACACGGTCGCCAACATTAACGACCAGATCCTGTTGTGAGCCCGGTGTTGGACCATCAAGAACCGAGCGATCATAAACCTGGGTTCCATCAAGCGGACCGGCCATAATATCCTGACGTTCATCGACACGAAGATCACCAGCATCCATTCCCTTGTTTTTGGCGCAGGCCGTAACTGTAAACATTAAGGCTATTATCATAAAAGTGCGGAAGAACATGCGTATAACTCCTATATATCTAATAAATTTTTCCCGAATTTTGTTTATACAAACAAATCCAAGCTGATTTAGTATTATTATGATCTCTTTGCAAGAGCAAGAGCTCTTGTGCATCCCACTTTAAATACCCTCAATAAAGATGATATAAACTGATTTTTTAAGCAAGCAAGAAGAAAAATTCAAGAAATATCCGCTTCCAGAAAGACGTAATGGTTTATTAACCTCTTTATGGTCAGACTATGATCAGGTTTTTGCAAATGAAAAGATAATTTTGATTATAAGCAAGAGGATATTTCTTTTATGGCTTATTACAGTTAATATAGGAAACATGACAATAGCAGCAAAATCGAATTCAAAGAAAAAACAAAGTGCCGCCGCTAATTCCGGCATGGCTCAGGATACCGAAGCACGGTTCATCGCTGATGAAAATGGCTGTATTCTTTACACTACAGATGCCTTCTCCCGCCTGATTTATCTTCCGAACGATCAAATCAAGGGCATGGCTTTGGGAGATCTTTTCGAGTTTGACGACCCTGACGATGCCCTGCATGTCTGTAACATGTTTGGCAGGAACACCCATCATTATATTGATGCCTTATATGAGGGATCTCATGCTATTATTTTATCGGGAAACCCGCAGGCTAAAAAAACAAAATTCCGGTTTGACAAAATTCTAACAAATGATGGGCGACGTTTTATCGTTGGTGTAGAAGAAACCAATGAAAAAACTGCAAAACCGAACAGCGAGCTAGCGGGACAGATTTTGCAGCTCATCGACGATAATTACAATACAGAATCAAAGAGCAAAATTAGTCCCACCAGTGATGAAGGCGAACTTCGCCATTTTTTAAATATGTCAAACGAAGTCATGGCTATTTCCAGCAAGGATGGTACATTTTCAAGAGTCAACGGCTCTTTTAACCAGATTCTCGGCTTCTCTGACGATGAATTGCGCGCCATGAGCTTTATGGATTTAATCCATCAGGCCGACCGCCCCCACGTTTTGAGCTGTTTACGGGAATTAATGCACGATGACAGCAGCGACAACCGGATTATAGATTTCGAGACACGCCTGATTGCCAAAGGAGGAAAAATCCGCTGTATGGAAATCAGGCAAAAACGCAGCGGCAATACCATCTATACTGTCGGACGGGATGTCACCGCCATAAAGGAACATGAAGCCGCGCTTTTCAAACAGGAACAAATGCTGGGAGAGGCACAGGCCATTGGCCATATGGGCCACTGGCGCTGGGAAGTTGGCGCGGACGATATTATCTGGTCCGATGAAATTTACCGCATCTTTGGCGTGGACAAGGGGGATTTTCTTCCTACTCTGGATCATATCAACTCCATGTTGCATCGGCGCGATATTGGCCGTTTGATGCAGGCCTTCCAGCGCGCAATCATCGAACAGAACAACTACGAGATGGATTTTCGCGTCATTCGCCCTGATGAAACCATTCGCTATGTCCGCTGCGAGGGAAAATGTGAAAAAGATCACGAAGGCGGCGTCGTTGCACTCTTCGGGATTATGCAGGATATTACCGAAAGAACCCTGCACGAGCGTCAGTTAAAAGAAGCAAAAGATGCGGCAGAGCGTGCCTATGCAGCAAAATCACAATTTCTTGCCAATATGAGCCATGAACTACGTACCCCGCTCAATGCCATTATCGGTTTTTCAGAAATGATGCAGCGTCAGCTTCTGGGTCCCATCGGAACCGAAAAATATCTTGATTATATTGGCGGCATTCGTGAAAGCGGCGAACATCTGCTGGATCTTATCAGTGATATTCTGGATATGTCAAAAATTGAAGCTGGAAAATACGAGCTTGATCTGGAAGAATTAAACGCTGCCAAAGTCATTCGCCTTGCCGTTCATATGATGGAAGGACGGGCGCAGGAAGCCAAAATAAAAATCTCCATTGATATTGAGAACGAAGCCACTCAGCTTATCTGCGATCGCCGGGCTTTCATGCAAATCCTGCTTAATCTTATGTCGAATGCAGTAAAATTCACCAATCCCGAAGGCGATGTGCGCATTAAATGCAACGGACTGGATGATTATGTCGTTATCAAAGTCCATGATACAGGAATTGGTATTCCGGCAAATATGATTGTATGTATCACCAACCCCTTCGAACAGGCCGCCAACCACTACACCCGCGAACATGAAGGCACCGGACTTGGCCTTGCCATTACCAAGGAATTGATTGAGCTTCACGGTGGCTCGCTCCACATTGATTCTATTGTCGGAAAAGGAACCTGTGTGACAATCAAGTTACCTTATAATGCTTACGAACATCTAAAAAGACGAAAAGCCAGCCTATAATAATCAGAAATGCGATATTGGCAAAATATGAAGACTGAAATCCAGCTTCACACCTGTATTTTTATAAAGATTTTGCGCAGGAATATTATCATTTTCCGCAAGCCAGTATATCCGTGCCCAGCCTTCTTTTGCCCCGATATTGGATAATGCAGCAACAAGGGCACGTGCCGTTCCCTGCCGCCGATAAGAAGGGTCAACATAAACATCCTGCATATAACAAACCGGATCAATATGTCCGGTCACTGGATGCAGGATATAATGCAGCAATCCTGCCATTTTTCCTTCCCTAAAAGCGCCCAGACCATGCACCGGAAAGATCGGAAGCATAAGACGGTTCCATGTTTCTGCTGTTACGTCAGAATTTTTATGCCCCTGATTATTGCCATCCCATAAAAAAAGCCATTGCGAATAATCATCGGGTTGCAAATGGCGGATTTCAATAGGTTCTGTAGACATTATGATTCGCTGAAAGCACGGTTGGGACGCTGGAGCGGATCAAAACCGTAATAATCCAGCCAACGGGCGTCACTATCAAAGAAAGTGCGCAGATCAGGAATGCCGTATTTCAGCATCGCAATCCGCTCAATCCCCATCCCGAAAGCAAAGCCCTGATACTGTTCCGGATCAATACCACAATTTTTCAGAACATTCGGATGCACCATCCCACACCCCAGAATTTCCAGCCAGCTCTCCCCTTTCCCGATTTTTAAACCGCCATCCTTGCGTGAGCAGCCAATATCAACCTCTGCCCCCGGTTCAACAAACGGAAAAAAACTCGGACGAAAACGCATCGGCAAGTCGTCAACTTCAAAATAAGCCTCGCAAAAATCACGCAGACAACCCTTCAAATGTCCCATATGAGTCTTCTCGTCAATAACAAGACCTTCAATCTGGTGGAACATGGGCGTGTGGGTCATATCGTAATCGCTTCTATAGGTTCTTCCCATGGCAATAATACGAATGGGCGGCTTATTGGCTTTCATATGACGGATTTGCACAGGCGATGTATGGGTACGCAGCAGTTTTTTGGCAAACTCGCCCTGTGCCCCGGTGTCTTCGGGCAAAAAGAATGTGTCCTGCATTTCCCGCGCCGGATGACCGGGCGGGAAATTCAGTGCTGTAAAATTATGCCAGTCATCCTCGATTTCCGGTCCTTCAGCGATACGAAATCCCATATCTGCAAAAATTGTGGCGAGCTCTTCCATTGTCTGGCTGATCGGATGAATATGACCTTTGCGTTCCGGTCGAACCGAAAGTGTAATATCTATTATTTCCCGCGCCAGCTTTTCATCCATCGCCTGCCGTTTGAGCGCCTCTTCCTGTCTGCTGATTAATCCGGCAATTTCATCTTTGAGAACATTCAGCGCCTGTCCCGTACTCTTACGCTCTTCCGGATCCATCGCCCCCAGCGTCTTCATTAGATCCGTAATACGCCCCTTTTTCCCCAGTGCGGTCACTTTGGCCTGCTCCAGCATCTGCAAATCATTGGCGTTTTGCACTATTTCCGTTAATTCAACTTGAAGTCTGACTAAGGTATCACTCATATTCTTTATAATTTCTGACATAATGGTTTTTTGGACGATCCGATTTTTTCACTGTCTTCTTTATCACGTGCGTTATAATAGCAGTTTTTATACTCCATGAAAGCCCCGAATGCCGCCGAAGCCACAAGCGCCACCGCTATTGTTTCCGGTTGCGCAACATAGGAAAAACTTGCGCCCAATGTCTCGAAATGATGGGCATTATAATGTACGGCAGCTTGAAAGGCGCCAGCCAGAGCAAAAAACGCACCTCCGCCAGCCCCCCAAAGACCTGCTCTTTTATATGAATAACTTTCCATTTTCCTGTCCGATTTGTTATGATTATGTCTTTGATAAAGTGCCTGAAACTACTGCACAAGTAAATATTAACTTTATATTTGTAAACTATAGAACCCTCTGCAAAAGTTTGAAGTAACGGTGGTGGAGCGCCATTTTGGACAATTTGAGGAGAGGATTTTTGAGTTTTATATCCTGAA
>PFTR01000069.1 GCA_002789675.1 Alphaproteobacteria bacterium CG_4_9_14_3_um_filter_47_13
ATAAAGGGACTCCGGCCTGCGCCGGAGTGACGAAAAAAGCGTTTTGCAGAGCTTCCTATAGGTTTTCTATTGCGGTTTATTTTTTTGAAAGAAAGCGGCATCATCAAAATAGTTATATGTTGTTGATGATCCTGTTATTTCTCCCGTATCTTTATTAATACCAGGCTCAAAGATTACTTCTGACAATTGGCTTGTGCTGTGTTCCGTAAGCGGGCCGTATAGCTTGTTACAGGCATCCTTTATGCTTTGTAAGGGCTGACTTGTGATAACCATGGTATCCTTGTTATTGTTCTCATAAAGGTTTTCTGCGGTAATGTGCCTGATTTTAGCAAAAACGCAGGCATCTGTTTTCGTCTCGCCTTCTATTCTTTCAAAAACATCTGTTTTATAGGGATCAGGGTAAGAATCTTTCCAGTTTTCATTGTCGTTGCTGCTACTACAGCCTGCAACCAGAATAGCTGTCATAAAAGCACCAGCTAGAATTTTGTTGTTAAGTATAGGCATTTTAAATGTACATTATGTTAAAGATATAGGAAGTTTAGATAAAAAAACATAAGGCGTCAAGTTTTTATGGAATAAGTCGCCTTGGAATTCATAAATGAACTCGGGCGATGATAGAGCGGATCATCATGTTTAAGAAATAGCAGGGTCATTTCATTTTGTTCTGCGCCCGTTATTACTTGCGTATGCCAGTGATCCGTCTTTTATCAAAAAGCATCATCCCGTATAAATTTTTTGATTTCATCGGGATTGAGAACAGGTGGTACTTTAAAATCAATATTCTGTGTCGCAAACCATTGTTGCAGGGGCGCAAGAACAGGGTGGGTCAAGCCTTCTTGCAAATAATGAAGAACACGGGGTAAGTGATTTAGATAACGGTCTTTTCTATCTCGTACAGCAAGACGAATAAATTGCCCGGCAATGCGGCAGTGAAATTGTGTTGCCAGAACACGGTACCAGTTTTCAAAAATCTCTTTCTCCGCCGCGCCCATGTCTGTACAGTAACGATCAATCATGCTCCGGCGCAGTGCAAGCGGAATGTCGTGCCGCGCATCTTCCAGAAGATTGGCTAGATCATAAGGGATCGGGCCATTCATCGCGCCCTGAAAATCCAGAATGCCGCCTTGTGCCAGTCCATTCTGATCGGGCATCCACATTAAATTTTCCAGATGGAAATCAATATGCAGGAATCCTTGCGGGCAGGGGGGCAGGCTTTTTTCGATTTGTTGCCACACTGCCAGATAGTCGTTTACCAGACCCTCCGGGTTTTTTATTTTCCTTTTTACAGGAAAGTACCAGTCCACAATGCGCTGTCGTCCTTTGTGGACATGGCTTTGATAATAATCCGGCAGGCCGTCGCAGGATACATCCCGTAACCGGAGCAGGACATCTGTTGCCAGCCTGTAAAGCGCTTCTGCATCCTGTCCGTTTTCCAGTGCTTTCTTAAAAGAAACATCACCGAAATCTTCCAGCAGGACATAACCACCTGCAATGTCGGCTGCAAAAATTTCGGGACTGTGTAAATCTGCGCGGCGTAAAATTCCGGAAATGCGGACGAATTCCTGTATGCTATGGCCGGGGGAGGCCAGCGCATTTCCATCAGGAACGGCTTCCATCAGGATCGCTGCACTATGTTCTTTGACAAGACGGAAATAACGCCGGAACGCACAATCTTCTCCGACAGGGGACAGTACGGCTTTTTGCCAGCCGCATTGCCTTAAAAAATCCGCCCGAAGATCGGCTCTGTCTTCAAACCAGTGCTGAATAGAAAACTCTGCTGTCATGAAGGAATGAAAACCCTGTTATTTCGACGTGGGGGATTTCCCATCGCCGGATTTGCTTTTACTGGCAATATATTTTAATGCGTCAATATGACTTTTCGAGGCTTTGCCGCGCCGTGTTGCAGGGACATTGTCTTCCTGACCAAAGGTCGCTGTATTTGTGTTTTGCAAGGCAGAGAGAATTTCTTTGCCAAAAGTCTGGGGCTTCATATCCAGTTTTTCCGGAACATCAGGAATTTCCGGTTCTTCCAGTTCGTTCTTGTATATGACGCGGCTGATCGCGTGGGCAACAATTCCGGTAAGGTGTGGTTTTGCCAAAGCCTGTAATAATTTAGGATCCTCGGATGTCCAGGCAATCACGCGCTGGCGCGCCTTTGCTGAATTTCCTTTGGAAAGTTTCAGTGCTTCGCGGATGCGTTCTTCTGCATATTCACGGCTCATGCCATAAACCTTTTTATAAAAATCTTCTCTTTCCAGTTTAACATTGTAAAAGGAACTTTGCCTATAATTTATTGAAGTGTTTTAGTTGTGAGCATCAGGAAAAAGTTATCATGATTTAATAGAATCTGTTTTTTATTTTCTGTAGACTCTTAAAAAGAAGCGGCAAGTCTGTCGTGTTTATATTTCATAATATGGATTCGTGTTGTTTGTCACTGTTTTTTTGTCATGCTTATCTTATATTGTGTTATATATAATATGAGTTGGAATGGCAGTATGGGTATATTGTATTAGATCTGGCGGGGTGGCTGGATAACATATAAAGGAGATTATCATGTTACAAACGTTGCTTTCTTCTCTCAGGGTCGATGCCAGCAATGACCGACAGGAAACAAAACGCCGTTACCCGAGACGTTATGTGGATCGTTGTGTTGCTGTGGTTCATGGAAGAACCTTTCCGGTTGAAAACTGGAGCCTGGGCGGTCTTTTGTTGCAGGCAGACGATCGTTTGTTCGGTAACGAGCAGGATCTGGGTATTACAATCAAGTTCAAATTGCGTAATAATATTCTTGATATCAATCACAGCGCAACAGTTGTAAGGAAATCAAATGGTAAGGTGGCTCTCCGGTTGGAACCATTAAGCCAGACAACCGGACATCAGTTCCAGCAGGTCATTGATGATTCAGTTGCTGAAGAATTTGCTGTCTCTCAAGCCTGAAATCATATGAAATTGTTATTTGGAATAACTATGTTTTCTTAACAGCCTCATGAATATAAACTTCACGGTGCGGATAAGGGATATCAATATTATTTTCCTTGAACGCATCCCAGAGGGCGAGCATTACCGCGCCGCGAATATTGGTGATTCCTTTTTCCGCATCCTTGATCCAGAAGCGTAATTTAAAATCCAGAGAGCTGTCACCAAACGCTGTCAAATGACAAACCGGCGCGGGATCAGCAACAACGCGCTTGTCACAGCTCACAGAGGCCGCCTCGGCAATCGCTTTGACTTCATGTGGATTATGGCGATAGGAAACACCAAATTTTACTTCTATACGGATCAGGGTACTGCCATGCGACCAGTTGACAACCTGCTTGGTTATAAAATCCTCGTTCGGGATTAGGTAGGATTTATTATCACGGGTAATAATTTCGGTATAACGCGCCCCCATATGTTCGACCCAGCCAAAAGTTCCTTCACCGCCAACCCCCGGAAGCTCGATGACATCCCCCGGTTTAATTGATTTATCGACAAGCAGCATCATGCCGGAGAATAGATTTGATATCCCTTTTTGCAAGCCAAATCCGACCCCCAGACCCAGAGCACCGGAAAAAACGGCAAAGAGAGAAAGATCAATCCCAGCCGAGGTCACTCCGATTAACAGTGCAAAAGTAACAAGCGTAACACGGATAATTTTACCAATTAAAACCCGCGAAGAAATCGTCAGGCTTGTCGCGCTCTGCACTTTCCGCTCAAGAAATCCTGACAGAAATAAAGCAGCATAAAGCAGCATAAACAGCGCCAGAATACCCTTGACGATACTCAAAGCCGAAAGACGGAACGTCCCCAGCGTAATCCCGAGACTATCCAGAGCATCTGTCGTTTCATCAAGAATGCCAAAAATACCCAGTGCCGCCACCGTCCAGATTGTAATGGCAAAAAGATTACGAACGGCGCTGTTTTCAATGAATTGAACGATCAGCTTGATGGCCACCCATGCCGCAAGCAATGCCATCACAGCACGGGCAAAGGTCATATTGATATGACCCGCCAGATCCGTGCCCGCGATATCTGCCCCCAGCATAATAATAAGGAATGCCGTAATCTGCATAATCAGACGGCACACATTATTGACAATCATTTTCGTACGGTAATGCAGGCCAAATTTGTCAATAAAGGGCTGTACTTTCGGAAGCAGCTTTTTTCTGGCCGCAGCCCCGAGCAACAGAGCCACTCCAATCAGGGCAAGCTGAAGCGCAAAATCAATTGAGAGCATATGCATGTGAAGCCACGTCATGCTCTGTTCTTCAAGTCTATGGAGCTGCGGTGATTCGAACATAAAAACCAGATTAAGGGAGAATGTCCCTTATTGCCATGACATTAATTTTTGAGGACAAACAGCGCCTGTGTCGGGTAATTCTCGGCAAACTCATTATCAATGCCATGATCCCCGCTTAATACCCGTAAAAACAAAGGACCCACCAGCATATCAAGGGCAATGCCGGTATTCAGTCCGGTTTTAAATTCGCCGTTTTTCTGGCCTTCATCAATTTTATCATAGATCGGGCTGACACGGTCTTTTAAAAATTTATCATAGAGCAGATCCAGTACAGTCGGATTCCCCTGACTTTCAGCAATAATGCCCGCAATAATCCGGCCATTCTGCCCGCGAAGCTGCCGGATCAGGCTTTCGAGCTGTCTTTGTACAGCTTCACTGGCGCTGGACGTTGTGGCCACGATATTCTGGACACCGGGCTGCTCCAGAAAAGCGTCCATCGCAACCGCTGCCTTGCTCGGCCACCAGCGGTAAATCGTTGTCTTGCCGACTTTGGCTTTTTTAGCGATGGCCTCAATGGAAAGCTCACTCAGCGGCATATGTGTCAGAAGCTTTCTAGTCGCATCAAGAATAGCCTTGCGTGATTTTTCACTACGCGGTCTTCCGGCCTGAAAAACTCTATCCTCTTGTAAATCATCTATTTTTTCTTCTGGAAGAGTCATAAAGAACCTCTTATTCTTCTATAATACGATACGCATTGTTTTTAACATTGGATCCTGATCTATTCAAGAATAATATTTTATCAAACTTCATCATTCCACAGGAATCTTCAAGTTTTCCTATCCATATTTGCCAAGAGGATAGCATCTGGTGTATGACTGGATGCGAATAAACAGAGTGCTTTTTTACAGAAACATAAGCGCGTTCATTGTAAAGCAGGTGAAAATACATGGAAGTATGGATTCTTTACGGCGAAGACATTGAGTCAACGGCAGATCTTGCCTTCGAGGTCAGGCGTTTTATTTCCGAAGCCGCAAAAATGGATATTACTCTCAAAGTTTTCAAGCCTTCACAGTTTGATCTTCTGGTTACAGAGGAGGAACGGGACTCTATTCTGATTGATGGCGAGCTTGTGCCGCTGCCCGATTTCTGTTTCCCTTATCTGCACCATGGCGATCGCAGCTATTTCTCTCTTTCCATTGTCCGGCAGCTTGAGCGGCTCGGCGTAACCGTTTTTAACAACGCGGCGGCTATTGAAATGGTGGCGGACAAGCTGCATACGCATCAGGTCATGGCAGAAAATCATATGCCAACCCCTGCCACGATGCTGGCAAAGTTCCCCGTTGATATAGAGCTCATTGAACGCACCATCGGGTTTCCGGTGGTTGTCAAAACATTACTGGGCTCCAACGGGACGGGAGTCTTTTTAATCGAAAATGCCAAGGCTTTCCATGATCTGATGGAACTGATCGGCGAAACAAATCCGAACATCCAGCTTATCTTTCAGAAATTTATAGAAAGCAGCAAAGGGCGTGATCTGCGCCTGTTCGTCGTTGACGGTGAAGTGATTGCAGCGATGGAGCGCAAGGCGCGCGATGGCGGTTTCAAAGCAAACTATAGCGCCGGAGGCAGTGTGCATGAATATATCCCCGATCAGGAAGCCAGGGATATGGCAATTAAAACAGCTGCGCTTTTGAATATTCAGGTGGCAGGCATAGATCTGTTATTTACCGACAAGGGCTATACAATCTGCGAAGCCAACACATTCCCCGGATTCAAAGGCCTTGAATCGGCCTGTGATGTCAATGTCCCTCAAAAAATCTTTGAGGCCATGCACAGACATACACAAACAAAAGACCAGCAAACACCTCGTACCGTCAAATTCGAGGATATCCGCTCCACTACCGACCGTAGCGAGAGCCATTAGAGCCTCATGTCACGGAGAAGGATGCGTTGCCGTCTTTACAGCATGGCAGTTTTGTTCAAGAATTGCGTGATAGCTTGAGAGTTCTGCCGGAGCCTCGGGATCTTGTTCCATACGCGCCTTGCACAATCCAGCAGCTGTTAAATCTTTCCCGAAAACAACGTTATGTCCGTTATAATCCGTTTCATAAATATGCGTTGATAAGGCATTCACCAAAGAATCATAGTTTTGTGTATGAAAAGAATCGACAAGCGCTTTTAAGACATCCCTCCGCCCCGGCATCACCGCCGCGCAATGAAGAAGCGTCCAGCCACTACCGTTCATAATGGTAATATCCGCGCCGGCTTTAATCATATCCTGCACCAGCGCCACAGGCGAGACTTTCGCCGCATAGGTCAGAAGAGTTGACCCATAAACCCCCGAAGGCGTATTCAGATCATACTCTTTCCAGCGCCGCTGATTGAATGGTTCTTGCGTATCCTCGAAGGCAAGCTGTGTCAGCAAGGCAAGAGCATGGAGGCCGTTACTGGCCGCGCAATTAAATGCTGTTCTTCCTTTTTCATCTTTATCATAAGGATCGGCACCCTGATCCAGAAGCTGTTTTACCAGCACAACATTATCCTTTGCCGCCGCCTCCCGTAACTGCAGATTCAAATGCCCCTCTGTTTTTGGTGCGGAGAGTTTTTGCAGTGTTTTCTGATAATCTGCAAAAATTTCCTGCTCCCGCACATGTTTAAAATCTTTGACAACATGATGTCCGCCGACAAACACATCTTTCACAGGATTTGAATTTCCGGCAAAGACCATGGCATCAAGGACAAGATCACCGTGTTTGCACAGCAGCGCCGGATTTTGTGAATCCAGAACGAGAAAATCTGCACGTTTACCAACGGACAGAGCGCCAATCGGCCTTCCCGTTGCCTGCGCCCCGCCTTCCAGTGTCATCTGATATAAAGAAGCACCTACAGAAGGTTGCGCCAACGTTTTTACAACAGCGCGCTCCCGCCGTAGCAAACGCTGGCCATATTCCAGCAAACGCAGTTCTTCGATCATGCTCACGGAAATATGACTGTCCGAGCCAATACCGATTTTGCCGCCTGCCTGTAAATATTGTGGCAGATTAAAAAGCCCATCACCAAGATTGGCCTCCGTTGTCGGGCATAATCCCGCCACAGCGCCTGTTTTCGCCAGATCCTGCGTTTCCTTGTCCGTCATATGGGTGGCATGAATCAGACACCAGTGCGCATCAACATGCGCATTTTCCAGCAGCCATTCAACCGGGCGCTTGCCGCTCCAGGCAAGACAGTCATCCACTTCCTTTGTCTGCTCGGCAATGTGGATATGAACGGGCATGTCGGGATCAATTTTTTGAGCCAAGGCCGTGACATTTTTCAGCATGTCCGGTGTCACGGCACGAAGTGAATGGTGGACAAGACCAATCCGCACTTGAGGATCGTCTTTATAATCATCATGCAAAGCTCTGATAATCTTCAATAGATTGTCCGGTGTATTGATAAAGCGTTTTTGTCCCTCTACTGGTGGCTGCCCGCCAAAACCGCCATGGGCATAAAGGGCGGGCATGTGGGTAATGCCAATTCCTGCTTTTTGAGCCGCGCCGATAATCCGCCGCGACAACAGAGCCGGATCCTCATAAGGATGTCCTCCGGGCTGGTGATGCACATAATGGAACTCGCCCACAGCCGTATAGCCGGATTTGAGCATCTCCACATAAAGCTGCGCAGCAATCGCTTCCATATCGTCCGGCTGGATCTGCCCCAGAAAATCATACATGACCTCGCGCCATGTCCAGAAACTGTCTTTATCACCCGTAGCACGTTCGGCAAGTCCGGCCATAGCTCGCTGGAACGCATGGGAATGAAGATTTGGCATCCCGGGAATGACCACACCCTCCAGAATCTGCGCATTACCGGAATTCGCGTCTTTCTGAAGATCCGTGATCCATCCCTGCGCATCAACAGTCATCACGACATTGTCAGCCCAGCCATCGGAGAGTAACATTGTCTTGGCAAAATATGTTGGCATTTTATTTACCTTTCTTTATAGTGATATATATAATTATATTTGTTATATTCAAATAAAAGATTAGGGAGTGCAAGTAAATGTGGGATTCCATATGGATTAACGCCAATCTGGTGACAATGGACGGGGAAGGCTCCGGCATCGTTCAGAATGCCGCACTGGCAGTCGAGAAGGGCAGAATTGTGTTTGCAGGAGCGCAGGATGATTTACCGGATCACCCTGAAGCACTGGCGCGCACAATTCACGATGCCAGAGGACAATGGATCACACCGGGGCTGATTGACTGTCACACCCATCTTGTCTGGGGCGGCAACCGCGCCAGAGAATTTGAAATGCGCCTTAACGGGGCGACTTATGAAGACATTGCCAAAGCAGGCGGCGGTATTCTTTCTACCGTCAAAGCCACACGGGACGCAAGCGAAGACACTCTCTTCAATGCCGCACTGCCGCGTCTGCAAAATCTGATGCGCGAGGGCGTTACCGCCATAGAGATCAAATCCGGTTATGGTCTGGATACAGAGACTGAAAGAAAAATGCTGCGCGTTGCCACAAGACTGCGCGATGAAGCAGGGATCACTATCCAGCGCACTTTTCTAGGCGCGCACGCTCTGCCGCCGGAATATAAAGATCGCGCCGATGATTATATTGATCTGGTCTGTAACGAAATGATGCCCGCCTTGCAGAAAGAAAATCTCGTTGATGCCGTGGATGTCTTTTGCGAAACAATCGGCTTTTCCCCCGCACAGACCGAGCGTGTCTTTCAGAAGGCGCAGGCACTCGGCCTTCCCGTCAAGCTTCATGCCGAGCAACTCTCCAACCAGCATGGCGCATCCCTGACCGCCCGTTACAAAGGCCTGTCCGCCGACCATCTCGAGCACCTTGATGAAGACGGTATCAAAGCCATGGCCAAGGCAGGAACCGTAGCGGTACTGCTGCCCGGGGCTTTCTATTTTTTGCGGGAAACGAAAGTGCCGCCGATTGATCTGCTCCGCAAACACCGCGTCCCGATCGCCCTTGCCACCGACATGAATCCGGGAAGTTCTCCGGCGCATTCCCTCTTGTTAATGCTGAATATGGCCTGCACCTTCTTCCGCATGACACCGGAAGAAACACTGGCGGGCGTCACAAAGAATGCCGCCAAAGCTCTTGGCAAGAGCAATACAGGTATTTTAAAGCCGGGCTACCGTGCCGACTTTGCGCTCTGGGACATTCAGGAACCAGCAGAGCTTTCCTACCGCTTTGGCTTCAATCCCTGCACAGGCGTTTCGCAAGGCGGGAAATTCAGGGATTTTGCCCTTTCCAGAAAGGCAGACAGTACCGCTTCCAGAACCGGTTTTAGTCCGGCAGCAAGAAATTCATTATAAAGGAAGTCCTCTTCTTCCATATAATTCCCGCGTACCAGCTCCATTTGCAAAGCATGAACATTCTGCGCTGGTCTGCCATAGTGCCGCGTAATATAACCGCCGATAAAACGGCCATTGAGGACGGCTTTATAAGACGATGTCTGCGCCGCAGCAAAGGCGGCTTGCGCCAGACTTTCTCCGCAGCTTGCGCCATTGGCCGTCCCCAGATTGAGATCCGGCAATGTGCCTTCGAACAGACGCGGCAGATTCTGGCGGATCGAATGCGCGTCATATAAAAGCGCATAGCCGTGAATATCTTTCACCCGCGCAATCTGTTTTTCAAGCGCATCATGATAAGGCTGCCAGTATTTTGCCAGACGCGTGGCAATTTCTTTTTCATCCGGTTTATGTCCGGCTTTATAAATGTCCTGCCCTTCAAAAATCTGTTCGGGGCATAAAGACACTTTGGTTTGCCCCGGATAGAGCGCCTCATTATCAGGCGGTCTGTTCAGATCAATCACGTACCGCGAATAATGTGCTTTCAGGGTTGTGATATTATTGGCGCGAACAAAGGCTTCATATAAAAGCGGCACATGCCAGTCCGTATCGGGAAGCGGCAATGCGGCAGGGGTGAAATGCCGCCGGATGTCCTTCGGCACAAATATACCGGAATGCGGGAAAGAAAGAATAAGCGGGCTATCGCCTTCCTTTAAATCATAAAGATCCATCAAAAACCTCCGCGCAGGACGGTAGAATATCCGAACAGAATTCCAGCAGTACGTCTGACTCGACAAGATTTTTTGCGGCCTGGATATCCGGCGCAAAGTAACGGTCTTCCTTATAATACGGAACATCCTTCCGGATTATAGCAGTGACTGTTTCCAGCGCCGATGATGTCCGCAAGGGACGGTGGAACTCTATTCCCTGTGTCGCAGCCAGTAATTCTATCGCGACAATAACGGCTGTATTTTCCGCCATTCCGATCAAACGCCGCGCTCCGTGCGTGGCCATACTGACATGATCTTCCTGTCCGGCAGAGGTCGGGATGGAGTCAACACTGGCCGGATGGGATTTCTGTTTATTTTCACTGGCCAGTGCCGCCGCCGTGACATGGGCAATCATAAAACCGGAATTCACACCCGCATCTTTCACCAGAAAAGGCGGCAGATGGCTCTGGTTCTCGTCAATCAGCATGGCAATGCGTCGCTCGGAAATATTGCCGATCTCGGCAATCGCCAGCGCCAGTGTATCGGCGGCAAAGGCCACAGGCTCGGCATGGAAATTACCCCCTGATAGAATCTCGCCACTCTGTGCAAAGACCAGTGGATTATCCGTGACGGCATTGGCTTCGCATTCCAGCGTCTGCGCCGTATTGCGGATCAGATCAAGACAAGCGCCCATGACCTGCGGCATGCAACGCAGGCAATACGGATCCTGCACTTTACCGCAATATTTGTGCGAATCTCTGATTTCGCTCTGATCGAGCAAAGACAGATATTTGGCGGCAACATCAATTTGCCCCTGTTGCCGCCGAATGATCTGGATTTTAGGATCAAAGGGCCCGGTGCTCGCTTTGGCGGCTTCAAGGCTCAGTGCGCCGGCAATCACCGCGTTGGCAAAACAGTTTTCTGTGGCAAACAAAGCCGCGAGCGCCAGGGCTGCCGAGACTTGTGTCCCGTTAATCAGAGCCAGCCCTTCCTTGGGTGCAAGCTTCATCGGCTGTAATCCGGCAAGTGCCAGTCCTTCTTTTGCAGGAAGAGTTTTGCCCTTGACTGTCACCTCGCCATATCCCAGCAACACAGCACTCATATGCGCGAGCGGCGCAAGATCACCGGAAGCTCCCACCGAACCTTTGGAGGGAATACAGGGATAAACTTCGTGATTGACAAGCGCGATCAATGCCTTGACAAGGTCAGGCCGCACTCCGGAATAACCCTGCGCCAGCGCATTGATTTTCAGCACCAGAATCAGGCGCGTAATCTGCTCGTACAGAATATATCCTGTCCCCGTACAATGGGAGAGGATCAGATTATCCTGCAATTTTTCGAGCTTTTCCGCGCTGACTTTTTCTCTGGCGAGCTTGCCAAAACCAGTATTAATACCGTAAATGACAGTGCCGCTTTCAAGCGCCTTTTCAACAACGGCACATCCCGCATTGATATTGTCCCATGCCTCCTGCGGCAAAGACAACCTCGCCGGATGACGATACACCTGCCGTAAATCGGCAAGAGTCAGGTTTCCGGGCTTTATTTCGAACTCATGCATCATTCTTTACTCTGGTCACTCTTTCCATTCAGTATCAGGCCATTTTGATGCCACATTATTTGCATAGATATTCCTTTCTTCCAAATAAAGAATCTTTCATTTGACGCATCCTTTAACCCATTGTTTTTAAACAATATTTTGTGCTGTATATAGTTCGTTCGTCGTTTTTAAAAAATTTTTTATTTTTCTCCTCTTTCAACCCCGTTCATTAAT
>PFTR01000168.1 GCA_002789675.1 Alphaproteobacteria bacterium CG_4_9_14_3_um_filter_47_13
TATCGGTAGATCCCTTTCGTTTTAATGTCAGAATTCCACCTTAGCAACATGTCCGATTTTCTGGGACCACCTCTATCTGCCGTCCTTCGGGACGGCAGTGGATTGAAGCCGCATTGTCGGCATGGTGCTCTGCAGCGGCAGACAGGGGCTTGATGTTTTAAACACTACCGACTTTTCTTACAGGTAACTCTTCTGGAGAATTGGTATCTTCCTCATCAAAAGATGATAACTCCAATCGGCGCGGGGCAGGATCTTCAAGCGGTGCAAGCTCGGGCATATCTTTATCGCTGTTCTTGCTTTGCAGCTCCTTGAGTTTCCGCGCAGCGGGCATGACCATGCGCTGTAGAGAGCCTACCGCGTCATTATAACTTCCCATCGCGCTGCCAATACTTTTGCCGACTTTTTCCAGATGTTCTCCGAATTTACTCAAACGCTTATAAAGCTCCATCCCCTGAGTGGAAATTTCTTCTGCATTCTGCGCCAGCGCTACCTGCCGCCAGCTTAAACCAACAACGCGCAGCAGAGACATCATCAAAGTCGGGGAAGCAATCACGATATTATTGTCATGGGCAAAATCAATAATATCAGGATCGGCCCGTATCGCAATACTGAAGAGATGCTCGGAAGGTAAAAACATCACAGTGAAATCGGGGCTGTCCAGATTTTCCCAGTACCCTTTTTTCCCCAGAACGCGGACATGCTCGCGCCCCTGCCGTGCCAGATTCTGCATAAGCTGCTTTGTATCTTCGGCAGATAAATTTTCGCCCAGCCTGTCCGCAAACTGGTTCAGAGGCGCTTTGGCATCGACAACAATATGAAATCCGTCATGAAGCCGGATAATGGCATCAGGCCGCTGCCGCCCGTTATCACTCTGGATCGAGACCTGTGTTTCATAATGGACACCCTTGATAAGACCTGATTTATCCAGCAATCCTTCGAGAATAAACTCTCCCCAGTGTCCTTGTGCCGACGGATCTTTCAGCGCCCCGACCAGGCGTGCGGTTTCGCGTCCCAGTGTCTGTAAATCCTCACGCAAAGCCTTGTCCGTACCCTTGATCTGTTCAACCGTACTACCCAGCGTCTCAAGCTGTTTCCGGATCGGCATGACGAGTTCGTTGATGGCAATCTGGCGCTTATCAAGATCATGGGCGCTATCTGCTTTGGCCTGGGTCATTTTTTCTTGTGCCAGCGCACCAAAACGCTGTAAAAACTGTTCGCTGGTCTTATCCAGCGCCTGTTGTGCAGTCAGGGAAAACAGATCACCCATTTCGGCACGCCCCTGTCTCTCATGTGCCAGATCTTTTTTCAGCGCTGTTATTTTCCAGAGCGCTATCAATCCTGCAAAAATCAGTCCTGTTAAAATTCCTGCGACCAGTGAAACCGGATCAAATGTCATTATCTTTATGCTTTTCTTTGTGAATCCTTTCTATAGAATAGCATTGTTATGAATGATGAATGCAAATCTTTTTCGAGAAAAAACCAGCACGGCAACGCGATGATTTATGTGCTGATTGTCGTTGCATTGTTTGGTGCGCTGAGTTTTGTTCTGGCACGGCAAACCGATAATTCGGAATCAGGGGCACTGTCCAGCGAGAAAACAGAAATCTATGCCAGTACTCTTCTGCAAGCGACCATGCAGCTTAAACAGGCGGTTGAGCAGATGACTTTTACCGGAACGCAGATCACGGATCTTGATTTTATTACATCCGATGATGCCAGTTTTGATGTTGGTTCCCCTGTGAACAAAGTTTTTCATCCGCATGGGGGCGGCGTTATTCTGCCGCGTATTCCCGATGAGGCTATTAACGAGATTTCCGCAGATCCTCCGGCGCGCTGGTATATTGGGCGCTTCAATAATATGGCATGGACACCCTCAACAGCCAATGACGTTATTTTAACTGCGCATCAGATTAAACAGGACGTCTGCGCCCGTATCAATGAAAAACTTACCGGTAGTCCTACAATCCCTGAACTCGCTGTCCATACGGTCAAAGAAGTGCTTATCAATGCCTCAGAATCTACAGCAGGAGGAAACTTCGAACTCAATAGCGCCGAATGTGCGGTCTGCGATGGAAAACCGGCGCTTTGTGTGAAGGATAAAGCCGTTAATGCCTGGAGTTTTTATAGCCTGATTGCCACAGAATGATTGTGTGTGAGGGCATCAGCCACGATTCCCCCGGAATTATTCTTTCCATTTAATAGAGCACCCCATAGAGGGAACCTGCGCGGTACGGCACGTTCCTGTTTGTGCAATTTCAAGCATCGCCTCACGCAATTCGCGTTTTGCATCAGGTGCTTCTTCATTTTTTCCGCCGCTGTCAAAACGCCCCCGGTACTGTAATTCATTCCCGGCATTAAAGCCGAAAATATCAGGGGTGCAGACAGCCCGATAGGATTTTGTAACGTCCTGCGTTTCATCAATCAAATAAGGAAATGTAAAACCATGCTGGCGGGCAAAAATTTTCATATTTTCAAAAGAATCTTCCGGGTAAGTTCTCGTGTCATTCGGCATGATAGCGACAACACCAATACCCTCTTTTTGCAGCATTTGCATATCCTGCACCATTTTCTCAATGATCGCCTTGACATAAGGGCAGTGATTGCAAATAAACAGAACCACAGTGCCTTTTGCACCTTTAATATCTTCAAACGTATAATATCGTCCATCCGTGGCTTTCAAGGAGAAAGCCGGCGCATAAAAGTTACTCTCTATTTGTGGTGTATGTAGTAAAACCATGTCTGGAAATGACGCTATCATACAGGATTGCAATGATAAACTTTAAAAAGAATTTTCTTCTGTTGAATCCGGGGGCTCATTACCACGCACTCTATTAAAGTTATTTCCTTCCTTGAAGAAGAGGGGGCAGACATGCTAGAAACAGGGAGAATCTTATATCTAGTATTGGAGTTTACCAAATCATGCATCATTTTGTCTTTCGACATCTGGCTTTTACACTTCTGATCTCAAGTCTGCTCATTCTATCCAATTGCAGTAGCAGCGTTAAGAAAGAAAGCAAATATCCGACCGGTGCGGATCGCGCTGCCACAAATGACAAGATTTATGAAGAGGCTCCCAGTATCTTCGGCAATGACGGGATCGGAATTTTGGGTCGTAGTAATGACAAGGAAGATTATAGTGGACAGGCCGGAATTGGCGTGAACAGCTATTTATGGCGGGCATCACTGGATACCGTCTCTTTTATGCCGCTGGCAAGTGCGGATCCTTTTGGAGGTGTGATTTTAACAGACTGGTACTCTCCGTCTGAAAAAACAGACGAGCGCTTTAAACTTAATATTTTTATTCTTGATCGTCAGCTCCGTTCGGATGGAATACAGGTCAAGGCTTTCCGGCAGGTCAAACGGGGCAATAACTGGCAGGATAGCGATGTTGCCGGAGATATGACACGCCAGCTTGAAGACGCCATTCTGACCCGCGCCCGCCAGTTGCGTGTTTCGCAAATGGGCAGATAGAATGATGGAAATATCAGAATATTAAAGGCTGGGGATCATCCTGTCATGAGTCGGTATAATATAAGAGAAATCGAAGAGAAATGGCGCAAACTCTGGGTGGAGCGGCGTTGTTTCGAAGTATCCGAAGATTTATCAAAAGAGAAATATTACGTTCTGGCGATGCTGCCCTACCCTTCAGGGCGCATCCATGTCGGGCATGTCCGTAATTATACCCTGTCGGATGTCGTGGCACGCTACCGCAGGGCTCAGGGCTATAATGTCCTGAACCCGATGGGGTGGGATGCTCTTGGTCTGCCAGCGGAAAACGCTGCGATGGAGCGCAACACACTGCCTGCCGACTGGACAAACAATAATATTGCCCAAATGAAAGAACAGCTTCTTTCTATGGGACTGGCCATTGACTGGAGCCGTGAAATCTCGACCTGCGAGCCGGAATATTATAAGCACGAACAAAAAATGTTTCTCGATTTTTATAAAAAAAATCTGGCCTACCGCAAAGAATCCATTGTGAACTGGGATCCTGTTGAAAATACTGTTCTGGCCAATGAGCAGGTCGTTGACGGCAAAGGCTGGCGCTCTGGCGCGCCTGTCGAACGGCGGAAACTGAACCAGTGGTTTTTGAAAATAACAGCTTATGCCGAAGAGCTTCTGGAAGACATCAAAAAACTCGAACGCTGGCCTGAAAAAGTCCGCATTATGCAGGAAAATTGGATTGGGAAATCCCAGGGTTTACAATTTAACTGGAATATTGCCGGACGTGAAGAAATTATTGAAGTGTTTACAACGCGTCCCGATACATTATTTGGAGCCTCTTTTATTGCATTAGCGCCGGATCATCCGATGAGTGTCGCTCTTGCCGCCAATAAAGAGGGTTTTGATGCTTTTATCAAACAATGCCAGACTATGGGGACATCGGAAGAGGTTCTGGCGCAGGCCGAGAAAATCGGTTTTGATACAGGGTACAAAGCCACACACCCCTTATTACCGGGCAAAGAATTTCCAATCTATATTGCCAACTTTATTTTGATGGGCTATGGCACGGGCGCTATTTTCGGGGTTCCTGCCCATGACCCACGCGACTTCGAGTTTGCAAAAAAATATGATCTGCCTGTGTGTCCCGTAGTCATACCACAGGGTCAAAATCTCGAGAATCTGGTGGAGGCCTCTGTAGAGCCCGGTTTTATGAGAAATTCTGAATTTCTGGACGGGCTGGACAATAATGCTGCAAAAATAGAGATTATCAAGCGTGTCGAGGCGCTTGGCAACGGCTTTGGCACAACGCAATACAGGCTAAGAGACTGGGGCGTCTCGCGGCAACGTTACTGGGGCTGTCCGGTTCCCTTTATCCATTGTGAGGTTTGTGGCATAGTCCCTGTACCGGAAAAAAGCCTCCCTGTTTCTCTTCCGATGGATATTAATTACGATGCGCCCGGCAATCCACTGGATCGTCACCCGACATGGAAACATGTTGATTGCCCGTCATGTGGCAGGGCGGCGCAGCGTGAAACCGATACTTTTGATACGTTCTTCGAAAGTAGCTGGTATTTTCTGCGTTATCTTGATCCCCATAATGACCAAACGGGATTTGACAAGAAAAAATCCGGTTACTGGATGGCCGTTGACCAGTATATTGGCGGAGTCGAACATGCTGTTCTTCATTTGCTCTATGCCCGTTTTTTCACCAAGGCATTGCGTGATTGCGGTTATCTTGAATGCGATGAACCTTTTACCGGATTATTTACACAAGGCATGGTGACCCATGAAACCTATCAGGATGAAAAAGGGCAATGGCTCTACCCCAATGAAATTGATAAAGACGAAACGGGCAAAGTGGTCACAATTGAGGGGGGCAAGGCTGTCACGGTTGGCGCTTCTGTCAAAATGTCAAAATCAAAGCGCAACACGGTTGATCCGCAGGATATCCTGGACACCTATGGTGCAGATGCTGCGCGCCTGTTTATCCTGTCTGATTCGCCGCCGGAGCGTGATCTGGAGTGGAGCGAGGCAGGCATTGAAGGCGCCTGGCGTTATATCAACAAACTTTATAGAATGGTCAATGAAGCCGATTTGTCTCCTCCCGGTTCCCCGAAATCGGCTATTTTCAGTGCTAATGCGGTAAAATTACGGCATATAACGCATAAAACAATTACCGAAATTGGCAGTGAAATCGAAGCCTTCCATATGAACAAGGCTGTGGCGCGTATTCGTGAACTTTCCAACGCCATTGGCGACTTTAAAATGCAGGATCAATCCGATCAATGGGCATTGCGCGAAGCCGTTGAAACGCTGGTATGCTGTATGAATCCCATGATTCCCCATCTGGCCGAAGAGCTCTGGCATTTCCTTGGCCATAAAACAATTCTGGCCGAAGAGCCATGGCCTGTGGCTGATGATTGTTTACTTGAAGCCAACACCGTGACAATCGGGGTTCAGGTCAATGGTAAAGTCCGTGCCACCATTACTCTTCCCGCAAATGCCGATCAGAAAACGGCAGAAGAGAAGGCTTTGGCCGAGCCGGGCATTCAAAAGGCACTGGATGGAAAGAAAATCCGCAAAATTATTGTTGTTCCCGGAAGGATCGTTAATGTCGTTGTGGGCTAGGATTTTTTTTGTTTTTCCTCTTTTTTCCCTCATGGCCTGTGGCTTTACTCCTTTATACGGAACAGGAAATATCGCACTGAATACAACTGTTAGCACAAATCTTGATCAGGTTTTTATTGGAAATATCCCGGATCGCGAAGGGCAGTATCTACGCAATGCCCTTATGGATCGTTTTTATAATACCGGACGCCCCGACAATCCCGTCTATCGCCTTGAAATTGAACCGGTCAAGCAAACTTTGACTAATCTTGATATTACAAAAAGCTCGGATGCGACGCGTGCCCAGCTACGGCTTAATACCGCAATAGTTCTGATAGATAGCGCGACCGGAAAAAAATTACTTAAACGAAAACTGGTTAGTATTACCAGCTATAATATCCTGCAAAGCCAGTTCACAACACGTGTTTCCGAAGAAAATGCCCGCAAAAATGCCCTTGATGATCTTGCGCGCCAGATTGAGCAGCAACTGTCTTTATATTTTAAGGCATCCTCACCTCCCCAATAAAAAAATCTTCACAGTTATTGTGATGTCCTGTTAAGGCCGTTTTTATTTCAACTGTTAAAAAAAACAAATCGGGGGTTGCCTTGACTGCCCCCTGCTGTGTTAGGCTTTCTGAAACTTTTTGTTTTTATGTTGAAATATCGAACCTGAATAGGAGTTTCTATGCCTACACATGCTGAACTTGCCGGTCGTCTTTTACGGGATGCCGCTAAATTTTTTCGGACGATTGGCGAACAAAATGCAACGTTGAAACCACAAATGGACGAAAATGCAACGGTTTTTGATCAGGTGGCGACACTGGTCGAGCAAGATCCGACAGGGGCAATCAAGAATGACGATGGGAGCCCGCCTGCTGCGGCCTGATTTTTATTCTATTCTGATCGGGTCAGGAAATAGGTGGCGGCAAAAGTGCCAATACCGCAGAAAAGGGCAAAAATAAATATCATTACGGCATTGATTTTGAAGTTCTTTCTCCCTTCAAACGTTTTCAGAACAACATCAATATCGCGGTTTGATTTTTTATCGAAATATTTCTGCCGGACTTCGATTTTTAAATATTTTTTACTGGCAAGAAGCTCCTCCGCAACAGCGATCGCTTCTTTCATATCTGTCTTGGCATCCCGCTCAGTCGAGATGCCGTCCTGATCGACAGTACAGATTTTATATTCAATACCTTGAAGTTTTCCTGCAGGTTCCGGTGTTTTTGCCATGACGTTTCCTTTAAATTGGAATAATAATCTTACAAGACTCCGGTGCTATGGACAAATAATTATATCATTTTGTATCTATTTATATTGCTTTTCTTGTGTTCATTGCCATAGAACGCTACAATCTTCTTTCTATGTTTGTGTATTATAATTTCCGCCATTCAGGCGCTTGTTTTTCAGGATAGATATCATGGGTCGTTATTCAAAAGTCGTGAAAAAGAAAAAGAAACGCGCCGGTTTTTTACCTGACCACGTGCAGGTCTTTCTGGCTCGCCGCTTGATTGACGGTATGGCGTTATTTCTTATCGGGGTGGGGTTTGCTTTGCTGGCGGCAATGATTTCCTATAGCCATGCCGACCCCTCATGGAATACGGCAAGTGCCGCTACCCCCGAGCAAATTGAAAACTGGCTGGGGCTTCCCGGTGCTTATATGGCTGATATGCTGCTGCAAACGCTCGGACTGGGGGGCGGCGTTATTGCGGTTATTCTTTTGTTATGGGGCATCCGAATTGGCGTGCGTCATAATATCTCACCTCTCTGGAAACGATTTTCCGGCGCCATTGTTACAGTGATTCTGGCATCCATCGCTTTTGCCCGTTTACCGACAGGCGACTGGGGACTCAATCCTTATGCTGGCGGAAGTGGCGGTACGATTATGCTTGATGCTCTTGCGGGGCTTGGAAAATCATATATGCCGGAAAATGTGCATATGGCGGTGGCTCTTATTACCGGATTTCTGGCTTTTCTGGGGCTTGCTTATACAGTGGCGGTTTCATGGCGGGAATGGAAATTCTGCTTTTCCATGATACGCCTTATGATTGTTAATACATCCCATTTTACCCTCTATCAGGTTAATTCTTTTTATGACTGGATTCAGCATTATGGTGACCCTGATTATGAATCCCCCGTCCGGAGCCGTAGAGAACCTAAAGTTTCGGCACCCTTACAGATCAAGATGAAAAGGCTTCCCTCTTTATCCGAAGATCGCGATGAAGACGAAGAAGAAATTTTTGTGCCTTCCGCAAAGAAATCTGCTGCAATCCGGGTTGTCAGTCCCCCCAAAGCCACGGGAGCGGGAAAACCGAATAATTATACACTGTCCGGGGGAGAGTGGGAGTTGCCACCTGTTGAGTTATTACAGGAAGTCCCCGAAGAAGATCTCGAAGACCAGCTTGATGAGGCTGCGCTGCGAAAAAATGCCGAACTTTTGCAAACGGTACTGGCTGATTTTAATATTAGCGGTGAAATTGTCAGTATCCATCCGGGACCTGTTGTCACGCTTTACGAGCTTGAGCCCTCACCCGGCACAAAAACATCACGGGTTATCAGTCTTGCCGATGATATTGCCCGTTCAATGGCGGCATTATCCGTGCGTTGCGCGGTGATTCCGGGGCGTAATGTTATTGGTATCGAATTACCGAATAAAGTGCGTCAGACTGTCTATCTGCGTGAGTTACTGGAAACAAGAGCGGTTCAGAAAACAAATGCCCATTTACCGCTTATTCTTGGCAAAGATATTAGCGGCCAGCCTATTGTTGCCGATCTTGCCAAAATGCCGCATCTGCTTATTGCCGGAACGACAGGATCAGGGAAGTCCGTTGCAATCAATACAATGGTGCTTTCACTTGTCTATAATCTGCCACCGGAAAAATGCCGGTTGATTATGATTGATCCAAAAATGCTGGAGCTGTCGGTCTATGATGATATTCCGCATCTGCTCGCCCCCGTAGTCACCGAGCCGGGGAAAGCTGTTGTAACGCTTAAATGGACAGTGCAGGAAATGGAGAACCGTTACCGCGCCATGTCCCGTCTTGGCGTTCGCAATATTGAGGGTTATAACGCCCGCCTTCTGGAAGCGCGGAAAAAAAGTGAAACCATTATGCGCAAGGTGCAGACAGGTTTTGATTCGGAATCCGGAAAACCTGTTTATGAAGAGCAGGCCATGGACACGACAGAGCTTCCGTATATTGTGGTTATTGTTGACGAGTTTGCTGATCTGATGCTTGTCGCCGGAAAAGATGTTGAAAGCGCCGTACAGCGTCTGGCACAGATGGCACGAGCTGCCGGAATCCATTTGATTATGGCGACACAGCGCCCTTCAACGGATGTGATTACCGGTGTTATTAAGGCCAATTTCCCAACCCGTATCTCTTTTCAGGTTACATCTGTCTATGATTCAAGGACAATTCTGGGTGAAAATGGCGCAGAGCAGCTTTTGGGTATGGGGGATATGCTCCATATGTCTCCCGGTGGCCGGATCAAACGTGTCCACGGCCCTTTTGTTTCGGATGAAGAAGTCGAAAATGTTGTCGGTTTTTTGAAAGATCAGGGCGAACCACAATATCTGGAAGATATCACCGAAGGCGGCGGCCTGGGGGATAGCGATATTATGGCGGCGATGTTCGGCGGAGAAGAAAGTAGCAATAGTGTTGACGAGCTTTACGATCAGGCCGTTGCCCTTGTTGCCCGTGAACGCAAGGCCTCGACCAGTTTTATCCAGCGTTATCTCCAGATCGGCTATAATCGGGCGGCACGGATTATTGAGGAAATGGAACGGCAAGGCGTTGTCACCAAAGCTACTCCGACCGGAAAACGTGAAATTCTGGTTGGCGATTATAGTGATGCGTAGAATTTAAGGGAATTTGATATGACTATAATTGACCTGTCAGGGAAACGGGCTCTGATTACCGGTGCTTCACGCGGAATCGGGCGGGCTGTTGCGCGGGCTTATGCGCAGGCGGGTGCCCATGTGATTTTGCTGGCGCGAACAACGGGGGCACTGGAAGAGCTTGATGATCAAATCCGCGAAAATGGGGGTACGGCAACCCTAATTCCCCAGGATCTACGGGATTTTGAAAAAATAGATATGCTGGGACCGGCGCTGGCAGAAAAATTTGGCGGCCTTGATATTTTCGTTGGCAATGCAGGAATGTTAGGCACACTCGGACCACTGGCTCATACAGATGTCAAAAAATGGCAGGGCGTCATGGATATTAATCTCAATGCCAATTTCCGTCTGATTCGGACGCTTGCCCCTTTATTACTGGCCTCTAGTGCCGGACGAATGATTTTTACGTCATCGGGGCTGGCAGAACGCGCCTTGGCTTATTACGGCGCTTATGCTTCTTCCAAGGCAGCCTTGGAAATGATGGTGAAAACCTATGCTGCCGAAACTGAAAAAACTGCTTTGCGTGTTAATCTTGTCCGTCCCGGTGTCGTGGATACCGCCATGATAAAAGAAGCTTATCCCGGCGGCTATCCGGGAGAGTTGCGCCAGCCGGAAGATATTGTTCCGGTGTTTATGCATCTGGCTGCCCCTGATTGTAAAAAACACGGCAGGGCGGTTTCTCTTTCTGATTTATAGAAAATACCTAGGCTGCTTTTTTCTTCTTCGGAGAGTCTTCCGGACGCTGTATCTCGATCTGCGTCGGGAACGGAATAGTAATGCCCTCTTTATCAAGCGCTTCTTTGATGGCTTTGGTCATATCCCAGCGCAAAGTCCAGTAATCATCCTTACCGCACCAGAAGCGTGCAAGCATATCAATTGAATACGCCCCCATATTATCGGTCAGTACCACCGGTTTTTTATCATCCGTTGTTTGCAAAATTCTTGGCTCTCCGTCCAGAACCTTCTGAACTGTCTTCAGCGCCTTGCCGATATCATCATCGTAACTAATTCCGAGTTTAATATCCTGCCGACGGTGGGCATTGCGGGAATAGTTAAAGATATCATTGCCCCATATCTGGCTGTTCGGTGCAAAAATATAGACATTATCGGGTGTTGCCAGCTCCGTACCAAAAAGACCAAGAGATTTGACAGTGCCCCCTGTTCCGGCAAATGTAATATAATCACCAACCTTGAAAGGACGCAGGATCAGCATCATTGTTCCGGCGGCAACATTGCTTAATGTCCCCTGTAAGGCAAGACCAACTGCCAGTGCCGCGCCACCAAGTACAGCCAGAAGACTCGCTGTCTGCACGCCAAACTGGCCAAGAACCGTGATACCGGCAACGGCCAGAATTACATATTTTATAAGGCCGCCAAGGAAACTGGTTAATGTCTCGTCTACTTTTTTAATTCTCTGGATTCTCGTGCTGAGCCAGTTCCCGGTGATCCAGCCCGCAATCATAATCAGCGCCGCACTTAAAAGGCGCATGCCCATTTCAAGATAAAAAGGCAGATTTTCCTGAACAAGAACAAGTTTATCCGCAATTTGCTCTTCCATGATATTCCTTTATCTGATGCTATTAGAAAATGGATCAAAAACCTTCCCTTTTTAACCTGTCATTCATGATCCTGTCAAATAGTCAGGACGTTTTCTTGCCAGAACATTAAGCTTTCATTTATTTTATTACCATATAATAAATGAAACATACCGTCTGACCATTTTATCCAATATTGATGAAAACGGGGCTTTTAAACAGGGCAATATAAAAGAGAGCTGGTTCCAGAAAATGGGACGGATTCTTACACTGGGATTTCATGAATATGGACGTCATGGGCTGAATGTTTACCAAGAATTTCAGAGGTGGTCCTACTTTGTTGGACAGGTTGGCGGCGTTTTTAAGGTGGAATCCCGTTTCAACAATTATGCCGCCAT
>PFTR01000038.1:0-11837 GCA_002789675.1 Alphaproteobacteria bacterium CG_4_9_14_3_um_filter_47_13
GAAACGGGATTCCACCTTAAAAACGCCGCCAACCTGTCCAACAAAGTAGGACCACCTCTCCAGAGCCAGAGCCAGAGCCAGAGCCAAAACCAGAGCCGCAAGTCGTAACGGAAGCCGCACCGACACAAAGCCATGAAATGAGCGTAACGCTGGCTCCAGATGAAGGTACAGAGATCAAGGTGGCCATGTTAAAAGGCGCAAAGGTTGATTACGCCTGGGAGACCAACGGTGGCAAAGCCAATTTTGATGTCCATGCTGACTCCAAAGATCTGGATATTGATTACCACAATTACAGCAAGGGTTCTGGCGTAAAAAGCGAAGGAACACTGGTTGCTGCATTTGATGGATCTCATGGCTGGTTCTGGCGCAATCGCACAAAAGAACCGCTAACGATCACAATCAAAACCAATGGCGAGTATTCATCAATAAAGCGTTACTAAAGCCTAAAACACGAAAGGACTAAAACAATGAAAAAACTGAAAGACCCTAAAATCTTTATTCCCCTTGTTATTGTTCTGATAGCATTAGGGACCTTTGCAGTAACAACCATGAGCGGAGGTGTTGGCCACGGCCATAGCCAAAGCGACCATGGACATGAGCATTAAACATTAACGCACAAAAGCGGCTTTAGACGCCGAAAGAAAGGTTTTAACTATGCTTTTTACCGCTCTTAAAGTGACCATCGCCGCTTTTGTGATTGCCTTCGCATCATGGCTGGCTGGAAAACGGCCAGAAATGGCGGGGTTTATAACCGCCTTACCTTTGGTTTCAATTCTAGCCATCGCCTTTGCCTATCAACAACATCAAGACATAGGCATAACAAGCCAGTACGCCCGAAGCATTATCCTCGCTGTGCCTGTTTCATGGCTGTTTTTTTTGCCATTCTTTTTCACGGAAAAGTTTGATTTAGGCTTTTGGCCAAGTTGGGTTGCAGGATTGGCACTTCTTGTGGGGGGCTATTTCCTACACCAATGGATTTTGAAGCAGTTTTAATAAAAACCTACCCACATCATAACTTAGTTAACCTCAATCGAAGAGCGTTCGCAATCACGCTCACAGATGAAAGCGACATTGCCGCCGCTGCTATGATGGGTGAAAGCAAAATACCAAAAAACGGGTATAAAACACCTGCTGCGATTGGAACGCCCGCCGTGTTGTAGATAAACGCGAAGAACAGGTTCTGCCGAATATTACTCATGGTGGCCACGGACAGTTTACGAGCGCGGACAATGCCGATCAGATCGCCTTTGAGTAGCGTTATGCCGGCACTTTCCATCGCTACATCAGTGCCTGTACCCATCGCTATGCCAACATCCGCAGCCGCTAGCGCCGGGGCATCATTGGTGCCGTCTCCAGCCATGGCGACAATCCGGCCTTCATCACGCAGCTTTTTAACGATTTTGCCTTTATCTTCCGGCAAGACCTCGGCCTCAATCTCTGTAATGCCCAGTGTCTTTGCCACAGCCTCAGCGGTGCGGAGATTATCTCCGGTCAGCATAACAATACGAAGCCCTTGCTCTTGAAGCTGCTTGATTGCCTCTGGCGTGCTTTCTTTGATTGGATCGGCAATTGCCAGCAGTCCTGCCGCTTTGCCATCCACGGCGATAAAAATGACGGTGGCACCATCGGAACGCAGTTCATCGGCCTGTACGGAGAGCGCGGATACGTCTATGGATTTTTCTTCCATGAGCATCACATTGCCCAGCGCAACATTCTGACCTTTGATCTTACCAATCACGCCTTTGCCAGTCGGGGAGTTAAAATCTTCCGCCTGTGACAAATCCAGCCCTTTATCTTTTGCTGCCATGACAATCGCGTGAGCCAGTGGATGTTCACTGCCTTGTTCCAGTGATGCCGACAAGGCCAAGAGATCGTCTTCGGCAAAACCGTCACTTGCAACAATCTTTGTCACGGTTGGCTTGCCCATCGTTAATGTCCCAGTTTTATCAATCACCAGTGTATCTACTTTTTCCATACGCTCCAGAGACTCGGCATTTTTAATCAGAACGCCAGCCTGAGCACCTTTACCAACACCGACCATAATGGACATGGGCGTGGCGAGCCCCAATGCGCAAGGGCAGGCGATCATAAGAACGCTCACGGCAGCAATTAAAGCGTAACTAAATGCAGGCGCAGGCCCAAATATCATCCACGCAACAAAGGCTAGAACGGCAAACAATATTACTGCAGGAACAAACCAACCCGCCACAATATCGGCAAGCCTTTGTATAGGCGCGCGGCTACGCTGGGCTTCTGAAACCATCTGGACAATTTGCGAAAGCATTGTGTCTTTGCCTACGCGCTCGGCTTTCATAATAAAGCTTCCGGTTTGGTTCATGGTTGCACCAATCACCTTACCGCCAGTCTCTTTCATTACGGGCATGGACTCGCCTGTGACCATAGACTCATCTACGGCACTGCGGCCTTCGGTGACCACGCCATCTAAAGGCACTTTCTCACCGGGGCGAACGCGCAGTAAATCGCCAACATGGATATCCTCAAGCTGTACATCTTCGTCTTCGCCGTTTTTATTCACTCTGCGCGCGGTTTTAGGAGCCAAATCCAACAAAGCGCGGATCGCACCGCCAGTTTGTTCACGGGCTTTCAGCTCAAGAACCTGTCCGAGCAACACGAGCACCGTAATCACTGCAGCCGCTTCAAAATATACTGCTACAGCCCCATCATTCACCCGGAAGGCATCAGGGAAAATGCCGGGAACCAGCGTTGCCACAATGCTGTAAAGCCACGCCACGCCCGTTCCCATGGCAATCAAGGTGAACATATTCAGGTTACGGGTTTTTAATGATTGCCAACCGCGCTCAAAGAACGGCTTCCCTGCCCAGAGCACCACAGGCGTAGCCAATACAAGCTGCATCCAGTTGGACGCTGTGCCGCTGATATAATGATGGATATTTAAAACATGAGCGCCCATTTCCAGTGCAAACACCGGTAATGTCAACGCGAGACCGATCCAGAACCGTTTACGCATGTCGGCCAGTTCTGGGTTTTCACCTTCTTCGCCTGTGATTGTTTCAGGCTCTAAGGTCATGCCACAAATCGGGCAATTTCCCGGCCCTTGTTGTTGCACTTCGGGGTGCATCGGACAAGTATATGTTACATCATTTGGATTAACGCCCTTCGGCAAGGGAGATGACACTTTATGTTCATGATTATGGCAGCAATCGCTCATGGTTTATTCCTTCTCTTCTCTATAATGTTTAAGGAAGATACGCTCCCCAGCGAAAACAAAAATCAGGCCAACAATCGCGGCCCAGATGACCAGCATGTCGCTCTGCGATTTTACCCAGAGGAATGCCCCCAGAACGATTACATCCAAAATGATAGCCGTGATCAAAATTGCACCATTCGCGCCAATCTCTTTGCGTAAGTATCGGAACACGCCCCAATGGATTGCAATATCCATGATGATGTAGAAAATTGCGCCGAGTGAAGCGATCCGACTAAGGTCAAAGAAGACGGTCAGCAGGATTGCGATCACAATCGTATAAACCAGCGTATGTTTCTGAATATCCCCCGGCATGCCGAAATGGGAATGCGGCACCAGCTTCATATCGGTCAGCATGGCGAGCATCCGCGATACGGCAAACACACTGGCGATCACGCCAGATACCGTGGCGACAATCGCAAAACCGACCGTAATCCATAGTCCGCTTTGCCCAAACGCCGGACGCGCCGCTTCTGCCAGCGCATAGTCTTTGGCCTGCACGATTTCATCAATCGTGAGATTGCCGCCGACCGCCAACGCAACGAGCATGTAAACCGCCACACAGATTACCAGAGAGATGATAATTGCGCGGCCAACATTTTTATGCGGTTCCTTAATCTCACCGCCACTATTGGTAATCGTAGTAAACCCTTTGTAAGCGAGAATACCTAGCGCGACAGCACCTAAAAATCCTGTAAAGGTTGTGTTCTCCGGTACGACCGAAATGCTTTCAAACTCATAACCCGATGCCCAAAGGCCGCCAATGGCCAGCAATGCCAGCCCGCCAATTTTGATAAAGGCCATAAAAAACGAAAAGGTTTGAATGAATTTATTACCCAGAACATTCACAAAAAATGCAAACAGCAAAAGCCCGACACCAAGCGCAGGTATCAGCCAGCTATCCTTGGCGACATCGAAAAGCTGCAGCGTGTAAGCACCGAACGTTCGTGCGACCAGACTTTCATTAATGACCATCGAAAAATACATGAGCAAAGCGCATGCCGCCGTGATCGTGCCTTTGCCGTAGGCTTTTTCCAAAAACATGGCGATGCCGCCCGCACTCGGATAAGCGTTCGACATTTTGACGTAGGAATAGGCGCTAAATCCAGAGATGATGGCGGCCACTAAAAAGGCCAGCGGAAACCACTCGCGTGCTAATTCCGCAACCTGTCCGGTCAGCGCAAAAATGCCTGCGCCAATCATTACGCCCGTTCCCATGGCAACGGCTCCTGCTAAGCTTAGGCTGTTTTTCTTATAGCTGGCGCTTTGTCCATGTTTTGAATGATCCATTTATTTTTTACCGCCGCAGCAACCTCCTTGTTTTTCAGACTTGTCCGTTTCAGGTTTTTTGTCTTTGGTGTCGCAGCAGCCGTCCTTTTCTTTTTCCACTTCTTTTTTTGCAGGGCTGTGATCGTGGTGCTTATCGCCTCCGCAACAACCGCCGCCTTTATGATCTTTCGTGTGGTTCATCGTGTTTCTCCTTTTCGTTTGAGTTATGTTTGTGATGACCATGCATAAAAATATGCATCAAGGGACAGGCCAGTAAAATCAGCCATATCCAGTAATTACCGATATGTGCAGCGTGATCCTGAATAAGAAGAAATGCAGCAATCAAAAACAAGGCTGTACATGCCACGCCAAAAGGCGTTTTCCACCAAGGTTTCCTACGCTTAGACTTATGATTTTGTTCCATCTTCTCCTCCTCCTGTGCTCTTATGGTTTGCGCGCAAATACGTAACAATCGGACAATCGCTTAATGGCACATCCCCGCCGGGACATTTCTCGGCTAAGGCTTCAAGGGCTTGCTTCATATTCATCAAGGCCTCTATGTCTTTTTGCGCCTCTGTGATTTTTTCTTTCGTCAGATCAAGCATATCCTGTGCTGTACCTGCGTTGGAGGCGTGTAATTCCAAAAGGGATTGAATTTCAGACAATTTAAACCCCAAGGACTTTGCACGTTTAATAAACGCAACACGCTCAGCAGAAGAGGTGTCATAGATTCTGTAGCCGGAACTTGTCCGATCTACAGGCTCTATGAGTTTCAGTGTTTCGTAATAGCGGATCGTATCCGTTTTTACGTCACTTTCTCTTGCCAGCTGTCCTATGGTCATACCTGCCATCATTCAATCCTTATATTTTGGAGCTTACACCTTGGAGTACACTCCAAGGTCAAGCCTTTTAATGATGGCCTTCATGGGCACCATCACCCACACAATCATGGCCGGGTTCACACTGTTTTGCATCTGTGTGATCGTGACCATCCGTCATGCTGCCTTTCATGCCTTGCATATCCATACTGTCCATAGCGCCATGTTCTTGGGCTTCCGGCATTGGGCCGCTGGCGTAGGTGTGGAAGTTTTCCTCGTTTTCAAAATAATAAACCGTCTTATCCGGCCCTGCGCCGATCACGGCCTCTGCCTTATTCACGCTGTTGCCGCTAACCGGATCAACGGCGGCGCGGATGGCAGGGTCTTTTTCAAGGCGGGTCTTGCACATAGAACAGCAGCCGTAATAAGTCTTGCCTTCAACTTCTACTGCGATTTGCGGGCTGTCATAGCTCTGGTTGTTCACCATGCAGACATATTTTGCTTCCACGGGCTTTAGCCAGTTACCGCTATGATCGTGCGAATGTTCCTGCGCCATGGCTGGTACGGCCATCACTGCAAGTATCAGGGTTAATATAAGTTTTTTCATTGGTCTTCTCCTTTTGGTTTTGGGTTAATGTTTATGCGCACCGTGATCGTGGCCGCTTTCTTCCATATCCGGCATCTCCATATCAGGCATACCGTTATGATCGTGTTCTGAGCTTTCGTCGTGGCCACCAGAGGGTTCTGGCGTTTCCGCGCCATGATCGTGGCCTGCGTGGTCGTGCCCGCCGTGGCTATGGTTATGACCCCCGGCCATGTTCATCTGCATGGGAATAACACCAAGGCCGTGGCGGTAAACAAGTTCTGCGCCTTTGTATCCGGTTGTAGCCAGCATAAGCCCTGCCACAGTCATAAGCCCGACAAAAATCAAATTTGTCTTCTTTTTGAAATCTGCCTTACCGCGCAAAGTGGCTGAGAACGACCATATTGCTAGAAGCACAAACAGGGCGGCGGTGCTTAAAGCCCATACACGATGATCGAGCATAGCCAAATGCTGATGCTCGCTGCTGTGCGGAACAGAGTTGAAGGCGTAAAATCCGGCTATGACAGTGGCAATCGCGGACAAAGCCCCAAGCCATAAATTCCAACGCGCAACGGTGACAAGTTGTTTGTGCCAGGAACGGTTCCTGACAAATAATTCCGCGATAAACAGGGCGACCGAAACACTCAAAAGCGCAATGGTAAAATGCACCAGTATCGGGTGCCAGTTAGGTATAATTTCCATGTTCATCATCATGTCCATAATTTTTCTCCTAAAACATTAAACGCAGGCCGATTGAGCCAACAATATTGTCATTGTCCTCGCTATTACTTTCGGCAATGGATGAGGTTTCTCCAAATTTTCTCTCATAGCGAACGTCAACATAAGGTGCGAATTTACGGGTGAATTCATAACGGGTTTGAAGGCCGATCTCGCCATCCGTAAACCCTGCACCAATTTCCTGTTCATCCACATCCTGCGCGGATAAGTTCACTTCCGCATAGGGTTGAAGGATGAGACGCTGGGTCAGAAGTAAATCCTTTTCCCCGCGCAAACGTGCACTCACATCCCCCTCATCACTCAGAAACAAATGCGCCTCAGTTTCATAGTGGTAAGGCGCAAGGCCGTTAATGCCCAATACAGCATATGAAGTGGAAACGGGCTGCGTGTCGTGCCGTATACCGCCCTGGACATCCCAGAAGGTGGCGATATTCCGGCTGTATAAAGCCCAAAACTCCGCCTGTTCTAAGGTGCCGTCTGAATTTTCACCTTCGCTTTTTAGCCAGAGTTTATTTTCATCCGTTCCATACCAGCCATCAAAATCCCAGCTTGCAATCGGCCCGTGTTCACCACCGCCATACTCCGTTTCCAGCCTGAACATATGATAGGTTTCCGAGCCGTGTTGATGGTCGGCAGGATTATGATGGCTTCCGTCCCCAGCAAAAGCAGGGGCAGCCATAGACAACAAAAATAAAGAGGTTGTGATATAAAGTTTAGTGCGCATGGTGTTGTCCTCCCTGCGTTGTTGTGTTTGTGTCGTGGTTCATTTTAGAGTGATCCATACCGCCCATATCATGGTTCATCGGCTTGGAAGCAGTACCCGGCTTATAAGGCGCGGCTTTTGCGTAGTCAGGAATATCAGATGGATCAAGTTTGGCGACAACGGCCTTGGTCATCATGCCAGCTGCCATGTGATACAGAAGATGGCAGTGAAATGCCCATTCCCCAGCTTCATCAGCCGTTAAAAGCACTGAATAGGATTGCCCCGGAGGTACAATAACCGTGTGCTTGTTGGGCAGTTTTGCCATGGGCTGCCCGTTTTCAAGCTGGACAAACATGCCATGCAAATGCATCGGGTGCGCCATCATCGTGTCATTGACAAATTTCAACCTTACACGTTCGCCATAGCGGAGTTTCATCGGCCCGGACTCAGAGTATTTTTTACCATTCATTGTCCAGATGTAACGCTCCATATTCCCGCCAAGACGAACAAGAATTTCCCGCTCCGGCTGGCGCGTGTCTTTCTGAGTTCCGAGATAACGCAGATCGGAATAATTGAGCTGCTTATCGCCTTTTGGCGTTCCGGCCTTGGCCCAGCCGCTTTCCATCTCCGCCCGCATATCTTCCATTTCTTCGGGGGTCATTTTGCTATGATCCATGCCGCTCATATCATGTCCCATGCCCATATCAGCCATAGTCAAAAGGGTGCGGAAGCGTTGTTCAGGAACTTGACCCTTCATGCCTTCACGCGGAGCCAACGTGCCAAGCGCAAAACCGCTACGATCAATCGGTTCCGCCGCAATCGTGTAAGCCTTGTCATCCTTGGGTGTGACAATCACGTCATAGGTTTCCGCGACGCCAAAGCGAAACTCATCCACCGCGACAGGTTCAACGTCTTGGCCGTCCGAAGACACCACCTGCATTTTCAGTCCCGGTATCCGCACATCGTAAAACAACATGGCCGAAGCGTTGATAAAGCGCAGACGCACCCGCTCACCGGGTTTAAAAATCCCCGTCCAGTTTTGATCCGGTGTTTTACCATTGATGAGAAACGTATAGCCGCTGACATCCGAAAGATCGGTTGGCAACATACGCATCTCGCCCCACATCTTAGCGGTTGCCCATGCCTTGCCAAAGCCGCGTTCTTTTGCATCTTCAAAGAAATCTCCAATCGTGCGGCGAGCGTAGGCGTAATAGTCCGAAGACATTTTAAGATTCGCCATGATGCTGCTCGACTCTTCATCTGTGTAATCGGACAACAGCACCACATAATCACGGTCGGCTTTCACAGTGTCACTCTTGGGCGTAATGACGATAGAGCCATAATGCCCATCCTGTTCCTGCCCCATGCTATGTGCGTGATACCAATAGGTTCCAGCCTGCCTGATTTTGAAATGATAGGTAAAGGTTTCACCGGGCTTGATGCCGGGAAAGCCATTAAAACCCGGAACACCGTCCATTTCACCCGGCAGCAGAAGGCCATGCCAATGAACCGAGGTATCCTCATTCATCTTATTGGCGACATGGATGGTGACTTCCTCGCCTTCGGTAAAGCTCAGGGTCTGGCCGGGGATGGTGCCGTTCACGGTAATTTTCTTGACGGTGTGGCCTGTAATGTTCACAGGCTCACGATCAATGACAAGGCTGTATTCGCCAGCCTTTGCCTGTGATGGCATTGCTAGGAGCAAAAGCGCCAATAGCATAAAAACTGTGTGTTTCATTAAATGTATTCCTCATATAAAAATTGTCTGCACTAAGTAAGTAGGGCAGAAACCTTATATGCGAAATCTTTGAGTGGTGAGATATAGAGGCCGAGACGGACTCATGGCGTTGGCTGTTGACGGCGGACCACGGATCGTGCCTGCGTCCGTATGCGCAAGCTGATCGGCGACAATTTCTGTGACCAGCGCGTAAACCACAAAATCAGTTTTAAGATTCGGCTTGTCTATGCTGGCTGTATCAGCCTTTTGCATATCAACGCCCATGCAATCAAGCAAAAGATTAACCTTGCCCGTTTCTTTCTTGCTGCCTTCATGGCCGGGATGATGATCAGCGCAGGGCTGATTTGTAGAGGCTTCAGCTTTTGCACCACTCACACAAGAGGGCATTGCACACGCCAGAGAAGGCATGAGCATCAAAATTGTCAAAAATCCCAAAACAATATTGCGCATAAGCTGCATATTAACCCATTCGTACAAAAAAGCCATAAGGTTTCATTCTTTAAGACAAAATGCTAAATGCCTAAATCTCTGCTTCTGGCTTATCGCTTGGCGCTTGGCATGGCTGATCTTCGCTGTTGTCGTGAGCGCCTGACTTCATATTGAAATGACTGCTCATTCTTGGCCTTGTTGTTTGTTCTGGCTGATGGGATGTAGTAGCGCCTTGATTAAATGTTCCGCTGGCTTCCGTTCTCTGTGTCTCTGTTGTCTGTTTTGGCGTTTCTTGTCTGGGTTCATAAGGCTCTGCTCTGTATTCTGGCGGAACTTGCGCTCGTTTCGTTTCGGCCTCGGCTCTGATCTTTGCTCTGACTTGACTGTTAGTTGTTGTTTTAACTGGCCGCTCTTGCGCCTGCGTGAATGTTTTTTGCGCTTCAGTCTTTGGTTGCACTGGTGATGGTGGGTTTTCACTCGCAAGAGACTCTGCGCAGGCGAGGTAGACCGCCTTGTTTATAAGCATAACGAACGTCATTACGTCAGCCGCACTGGCTAGCTCCGCGCTGCGGTTCTTGGCGCGAATGATGGCATTATTTCCGTCTCCAGCCTTGTCATCGGCGTTGCCGCAGCTTCGGTGGACATGCACGCTCTTCTCGTGACCGGCGTGGCGGGGCTGGTGGCGGGCGCCATGTCCATGGCGGCGGGGGAATATGTTTCCGTCAAATCCCAATCCGATCTTGAAAATGCCGATCTCGCCCGCGAGAAAAAGGAACTTGCCGAAACACCAGAATTTGAGTTGCAGGAGCTGACCGATATTTATATCCAGCGTGGCGTTGAGCCGGACCTTGCCCGCAAAGTCGCAAAACAGATGACGGCAAAGGATGCGCTTGGCGTTCATGCGCGCGAGGAGCTGGGCATTTCCGATCTAACCACGGCAAAACCGCTTCAGGCCGCTCTGGCTTCGGCGGGAGCCTTTTCCGGCGGTGCAGCTTTTCCGTTGTTGTTTATTTTATTTTTGCCAGAGGCGGTTTTTGTGCCTGCGGCCTCTGTGCTTTGCATCGCACTGCTCGGCCTGCTGGGCGCTGTTGCTGCCTATGCTGGCGGCGCACTTCCCTTAAAACCTGCCTTGCGCATTATGTTCTGGGGGGCAGCCGCGATGGGTTTCACAGCCCTCATCGGCAGCTTTTTTGGTGTATCTGCTGAATTCTAAACTCAAGATTATGATTTTAAGCGCGTGGCATGGAAGAAACGCGGAATGAGGGCTGGGTACGTTTGTATAATAGGAAAAATCATTCTACTCAAAATCGGTGAAAGCACGATTTTAGAAAGAATCTGCGCATTACGGACAGGCCGGTGCATATCTTTATAAATTTGAGCGTGATACGTTGCGCACCCAACCTCTGATATATAGGCACTAACAGCTGCAAAACCTGAATGCAGCGCCATAGCCATACCGTCCCCGGCAAAGGAATGAATGACGGCCATTTGATCGCCCAGACGGTAAAGATTGTCCGGTGCGTTTTTCCCGTCATAAACATAGCCGTAAGGAATATCAAAGATTGCGAGCGGCCTGTCCCATTGCGGCTTTGCCTTATTTAATGCCCCAGCCAAAGGCGCAGATTGTGCTGTGAGCCATTCTAAAACACTCTCCCAACTTTTACCGCATTGTATATAGGTTTCTTTTTCAATCAAAAAACACAAATTGGCGAGATCATTTTCAATCGGCTCTAACCCCGCATAGCCGCCTTTAAAAAGAATAATCTCAACATGTTGTTTAAGATTATCAAAAGCAGCTGGCGCAAGTTGAAAATGCATTTTAAACCCGATCAAACCTGATCCACTCTCATCTCGGCTCCAACCCCGCAGTTCGTGTTTACCGTTCGCCATAAAAACAGTTTGCGCTTTTAGCGTGTTTTGATTTGTTTGCATTGACCATGCCTTTTCATCACGCGAGAGACTGGAGACATGGTAATCATATTTTATATTTGCTCCTGCTGCGCGTGCTTTATTTTGCAAAGCCTGATCGAGGGCGCGACGTGATATACTCCAGGCCGAACGCGGCAAAGGCGTTTCTATGATTGCACCGCCGCGTATAAGGCGCATATCTGTAATTTCGTGCGCACCCATTTTTTTCAGATCAAGACCGAGCCGGGTGAGATAATGCACAGCCTCCCAGCTTAAAAATTCACCGCATATTTTATGAGTTTCATGCGGCTCCTTTTCGAGAAGCGTTACGGCGCTCCCGGCTTTGGCGAGTAAAATTGCAGTAGCGCATCCTGCAGGGCCGCCGCCGATGATTACAGTTTCGTATTGTTCTACTTTTTGCATGA
>PFTR01000038.1:11858-22784 GCA_002789675.1 Alphaproteobacteria bacterium CG_4_9_14_3_um_filter_47_13
GACGGCGAACAGGGCGGCATATCCAAGGACGTGAACTGGAACGGCGGCGGCGGTTTCCGCTTTTATCATCTGGGTGAAGCTATTTTTGATGAGGACGGGCATATCAACCCCGACATCCGCTTTGCCCATCTGGCGGCGCATATCTGGTTCTCCGAAACCCGCACGCCTTATACCGGCAAAGGCAACAGCCCACTGCTCGGCATTCATAACGGCGTGGCCTATTACCTGCTCTATAATGGCATTCTGGGCGACAAGCGCGTCAATGGCGGGAATGTCCTCACCAGCAAGATCCTTGACGGCCTGCCCGAACATCCCGGCCCCAAAGTCATTTACGGTGAAACCAGCCGCCTCGGCCCCGCGCGCCTCCTCGAAGGGCAGATCACCTTCAAACAAACCCCCTACGATATAAAGGCACGGTAGAGATGATGGAGGCTGAAATTATTAGAGAATGGCTTTCGACTATCGGATCACTGGCAATCGGTGCTGGCACTTTGTGGCTAGCCTATACAGGAAATGCCTTCAGAAAAGATAAGCAATTTGAACACAAGTTTGATTTGGCGAAAGAAGCCATAAGAATTTTCAATCATCTGCGTAACGACATTCAACAAATTCGTTCCCCATATGGTTTTGAAGGTGAGATCAATCGCTTAAAGTCATTGCCGGAAGATAATGATCTTATCAATGGCATGAAAAAATATACGGATGGTGGTTTGGCACTTCTAAGGATGGATGACAGAGGAGAATCTCTTGCGGAAATGAACCGCCTAGAGCCTGAGTTTCGTGCTGTTTTTGGTGAAACGAACGCCTTCGAAAACATGAGAAAAATACGTCACGAAATATGGGTTGCCGCACATATGATCGTTTCAGGAGGTCGGGTAAAAGAGGATCGTATGATTATATGGCCGACCGGAAAAGACGATGAAATCAATAAGCGAATGGACGACGCAGTCGCAGAAATTGAGAAAATGTGCCAGCCGGTTCTGCGGGGGAACAGGAAATAGTTAAAATGATTAAGCTCAAAAAATATCAGGAAAGCTCTCTCGACGTTTTGCGTCAATATCTGGAACTGGCGCGGTTCAAGGGTGCAAAGCAAGCCTATGACGAGGTGCAGTATAACCGTTACGGCAGTACCAATTTCAAGCCGCATCAGGCCTTAAGCGGGCTGGAGGATGTGCCCTATGCCTGTTTGCGCCTGCCGACCGGCGGCGGGAAGACGTTGCTCTCCGCGCATACAATCCGTCTGGCCGGGGAAAGCTATGTGGAGAATGATTATCCGCTCACGCTCTGGCTGGTGCCGACCAATATCATCAAGCAGCAAACGCTGGAAACACTCAAAAACCCCGACAACGCCAACCGCCGTGTGCTGGAAGACACGTTCAATGGTCGTTTCCGCGTCTTTGACATTACCGATTTCCGCCAGATCAGGCCACAGGATATTTCCGATGCCGCGTGCATCGTTGTATCCACCTTTGCCGCACTGCGCGTGGATAATACAGAAGGGCGCAAAGTTTACGACCATGATGAAAATCTGGAGCCGCATTTCAGCAAAATTCCCGCGCATACGGACAAAATGGAGCGCGACGAAAAATCCGGCAAGATTAAGTTTTCCTTCGTCAATCTGCTGCACTGGCACCGCCCGCTTGTGATTGTCGATGAGGCGCATAATGCAAAGTCCGACCTCAGCGTTGAGGTTCTAAACCGCGTTAATCCTGCCTGTGTCATTGAATATACAGCCACGCCCGCGAAGAACAGCAATATCATCCACTCCGTATCGGCGGCAGAACTAAAGGCCGAAGAGATGATCAAGCTGCCGATTATCCTGTCCGATCACGTATCATGGGAACAAGCCATAACGGCCAGTATCCAGACGCGGCAAAAGCTGGAAGAAATCGCCCTGAAAGATAAAGACTATATCCGCCCGATCATTCTGTTTCAGGCCGAAAACAAAGGACAGGACATTACGGTAGAGGTGCTGGAAAAATATCTTGTCGAGAATGAAGGCATTGACCGTGCCCAGATTGCCATTGCCACAGGTGAGCAGCGGGAGTTGGACAGTATCAATTTATTCGATCCGAATTGCCCGATCCGTTACGTGATTACCGTTCAGGCGTTAAAAGAGGGCTGGGATTGTTCCTTCGCCTATGTTCTGTGCTCCGTGGCCAATACAAAATCGGCAACATCGGTGGAGCAGTTGTTGGGACGCGTGCTGCGTATGCCCTATGCCAAGACCCGTACGCAGGATGAACTCAATAAGGCCTATGCCCACGTATCATCACAAAGCTGGCCCCATGCGGTGACGCAGCTCCATGACCGCCTGGTCAGCATGGGCTTTGAACAGCAGGAAGCCGAAGAATTTATTTATGCGCAGCCATCTTTGGGATTATCAGATCAACCGCAAAAACCGTTTGAGGTCACGCTCACCAGCGCGCCGGATCTCTCGCATCTGGATATGGCCGAAAAATCATGCGTACAGGTGGCGGAAACATCCGCCGGAACATTTATGATGACGGTGACAGGCAATATCGACAAACAGCTTGTCGAAAAACTGTCCAAGGCCGCGACGGATAAGAAAGATAAGGCCGAAATCTCCCTGAAAGGCCATATCCACATCAAGCACATGGCCGAAAATTTATCACCATCCCAGCGCGGCGAAGTATTCTCTATCCCGCAACTGTGCCTGAATTTTGAAGACGGGCCGGAACTGGCGGAGCGGGAATTGTGCCTCAGTGATAATGGCTGGGCGGTGCTGGATTATTATGCGCCTCTCACCAAAGACCATTTCACGGTTGATGATGAAGCCAAGCAATATGTGGCCGATATCGCAGGCCAGAAAATCGTCATCAAGTCGTTAAACGAAACAGAGCAGCTTAATCTGGACGGTATCCGCACCGATATGACGGATCAGGATCTTGCCCGCTGGCTTGACCGCAAACTGCGCGCCATTGATATCAAGCAGGAGCATTTGCTCGAATATCTGCGCCGGACAATCCGTGACCTTCTGGCACGTGATGATCTGGATATGCCAAAACTCGTGCGCGGCAAATTCATCCTTGAAAAAGTCCTGCGCGAACGCATTAATGCCGCACGTATGAAAGCCTATGAAAAAGGTTACCAGGCCTGCATGTTCGGCCCGGATGCGATTGCAACCGTTGAGCCCGCCGCATTCTCATTCACATTCCCGGCGGATTATCCAGCCAATCTGCTTTATGAAGGGCCGATTGGTTTTGACAAACATTTCTATCCCCGCATGGGTATCATGAACGGTGAAGAAGCCGAGTGCGCACAGGCCATTGACCGTAACCCGCTCATCAAATTCTGGGTACGAAATCTGGAACGCCAGCCGCAACATGCGTTCTGGCTCCCCACATCCACCGATAAATTCTATCCCGATTTTGTAGCTCAGTTGAATGACGGGCGGTTGCTCGTGATTGAATATAAAGGCGGGCATTTAGCCAACGAAGATACAGAAGAAAAAGAGCTGATCGGCAAGGTCTGGGCTAAAAAATCCGGCAATCTGTTCCTTATGGCCTGGAAAAAGGACAAAGACGGGCGTGATGTTTATCAGCAGATTAATAAGGTTTTAGAAAAATAATAAAAGAGAAGGACAAGGGAATGAGTGAAAATCCAACTACACAGCCAGAACAACCTAAACCACCAACACCTGAACAGCGTTTGGCTGATATTAATGTTCAAGTTCAGCAATTCAAGAATGACTGGGAAACAATTAAAACAGCCAAAGTCGAAGTTGACGGTATAAAAACAGCCCTTAGTGAGGCACGAGGCGCCGTGAATGCAGATATTACAGCCATCTCTGAGACCAAAACAAACTTTCAAAATCTAAAAAAACAGACCCAAGATCATTTAAATCAACTCAATACAAAAGCAGAAAATTTAAATACTCAGATTGGAGAAGTTGAAGCTCTAAAAAATAAGCTGAATACCGCACTGGGAGAAATACAAAAAACCAAAACTGAAGCAGAACAGGCTAAAAACAGTGTTACTACTGATGTTGAAGCCATCAACCAGACCAAGACTAATTTTGAAAATTTAAGAGGTGAAACTCAAAACATTCATAACGATTTAAAGAGCCGCCAGACAGATGCTCAAAATAAGATTACAGAAATCCACGATCTCCACGGAAAACTTAAAGAGCTTCATTCAGAACTCTTAGAAGATGAAAGAGATGAGAGCAACAATATTACCGAAGAATCTGTAAACACACAGATTCAAAATCTTTTTGGCGAAATGCAAAAGCTCGCTACTGAAATGAAAAAACAGCGTGACGATGCCAAAACTGAGTTGGCCGAATTGAAGGAAGCTTTGGAAACTGAAATCAGATCTCTATTGCCCAAGGCAGGAGCTGCAGGATTATCCAGTGCCTATGTTCAAGCCAAATCAAAATATGGTTCCATACCATACGAAGGAAAACTTATGAGCTGGGGCTATGTCGGGCATGTTATAAAAAGCCATGCACCTACAGTCATTTATTATACTCTCTTTATTGCTCCTTTGATTGCTATGATATGGTTATTTGTGGATCTGTTTAAAGATCTGCAGAGTAACGGTATTGATGAAAAGGTTATGATATTCAGAGCACTGATCGCTGTACCTCTTGGCGTTATAAGCTTATTTGGATGGTCTTCAATTCGTCTTGGACGGCGATTGTACGAGGAATACAATCACAAACAACGAGTCATGCAACTTTATCACAGCTTCAAAGAAGAAATTGAAGGGCATGGTAATGACGATCACAAAAAGGCACTTCTTTCAATTATGCTGAAAGCAGTAGATGATAAGCCATTGCTAGCAATGCATAAGTATGACAAAGGCATCGAAGATTTATGGCCCTCTCTAGGTTTGGCAAATTTATTGCCATTCTTAACCGGGCGGAAAAATAGCGATTAAGGTTTTCTAAACTCCAATCACATCGCCGATCCGCTTGATGTTGGCTTTTGAAACGCCGCAGGATTTGGCCAGTTCTTTCCATTGGAGCAGCGCCGTCACGGTTTCATCGATGACGCGCTGGGCGTCTGCCCTTGATAGGTCCGCCGCCTCGGCCAGTTTCAGTAAATGCTCGATACCCGGGTTTTTGCCTTCGCCCATCACCATGGTGCTTTGCTCCCCACCCGGGCCGCTGGAGAAGGTGAGGTCATAGGCCGGTGCCATTTCCCACGCACCGTTTTTATCCATCAGGAAGGAGAAATTTTTAGAATGGTCATCACGGTTATGGCTGAGCACATTAAACACCGCCAGACGATACATTTTCTGTGCCTCACGAATGTCACGCGTCAAGATCATTGTCGCCTTGATCAGATCTTGATAATCGAGAGAAGGCACGCGGAAATCGGAATGCAGCAATCCGCACGCCGTATGCATATGCAGCCGCCCACCACTCTCTGTCCTGTCAAAGCGTTTAGTTGCGAAATACCCTGCGCCACGCTTGGCAGCGAAGAGATACGCGTCCATCATCTCTAGCCCGGCTTCTTGCGCCATCAGGCTATACACATATTCAATCGCTCCGGCATCCTGGCCGTCCGCCGTATTCGCAAATTTAACAAGCCAAGGCTCATAACCAGCGAGCAGTTTCTCCACACCTTGAATAATTTTAGATTTATCACGGCTGACCCCGATCATGGCTTTGGGACGCGCACCTTGCGATCCGCCGCCCAGCGCCAGAAGCTCTTCAAATACCTCCTCGCTGTTGCCCTCTAAAATCTTCTGCGATTGATCGGCCAGTGCATCGAGATTAACGGCGTTGCCATGCATATCTTCGCTGTAATCCGGCGCATAAACCAGTGCGCCCATACCCGATGCGCCCACATGCGCCAGCCGGTCCAGCGGTGAAAAACTATCCGGCGCAATCCCTTTACGTCGTAAAGCCCGATCCAGCAACAGCCGCCCCCAACCATCGGGAAGACTGTCATTAAACAAGCCGGGCAACCCTTCAAACAGGCCCGGATCAAAGACCTGCAGCCCCGGCGTGAGGGAAAGTTTAAAGGGCGAGAGTTCAAGGTTTTTGGCAATAAAACCCGCATCATATTCAAAGAATATTTTGCCATCACGGCGCGCAAGCCGCCCGACAGGAACAGGCTCATCTCCAAAATCCAGCATGACATTCAGCGCGCTCACAGGCGCAAAAGTCTTAGTCATGAGGCACCTTCTTCTTTCTGGCCTTGTTTCTGAAACGCGGCGCGGTTTTTAAGGCGGACTTATCGGCCTCACTCGCTTTCAACAATTCATCCATACTGGCAAACTGCGTTTGCGGCTGGAGGGCTTTGACCAGCCTTTCACTCAACCCCAAAACAAATGTAAGCTTTATAAAGGATTCGAGCGAAATTTTGCCCGTCTGCTCGAATTTTCGGAGCACAGCAACGCTGACGCCGGAACGATCCGCCAGCTCGGCCTGTGTCATGTTCCTGGCAATCCGATGCTTGCGCAGAAGCCGGGAAAGCTCCAGAAAAGTGTCTTTAGGGGTCAATATAGCTATCATAATGTTAATTATACCATCAAAAGCACTTTAAGTGCTATGATAATGTTAATAATCAGGATATTTTTCATTTGCCAGAAAAAGTAAACCAAGGGGTAAACTGGGGCAGTTTACCGGTCAACTAAACTATTCAGGAAAATCAAACACTTACCATGTCAAGTAAGTTGACAGTTTACCTCGTTACTTGACGTTTTTATTCAAAGAAAACAAAGGCTTGCGCAAAATTTGTCAAGTAAGACAGTCAACTAAGTTGAAAGTTCTGACGCTAAAAAAGTCCCGCACGTTCCCCGCCCCTATAGGAAATGCCCCCACAGGACCCGCGCGAATTCCTGCGAGAATGCCAGACCTCACTGCGTAGGCTTGCGTGCATCGCTGAATGACCTGCGAAACTCTGCATATTCCACTGGCTATTATGGGCGAAGGAAGCATTCATGTCTGCATGGATGAGATACCAACCATCACGATTTACTCACGAGGCCATGCCGGAGAGGCAGACATCCTGCAGCAGCATGGATTAAGCCGCTCCGATGTTGAGAATGCCCTGGCGCGATACGGCGCATTGCAAAATGCTGATCCCTGCATCCTTTTGGGTGTCTCTGATTTCGCTGTTGTTTTTACATTCGCCAACACATGGGATTCTGATATGAAGACTGACCCTGCTGATATTCATTTTCTTTCTTGGGACAGGATCAAATCTCTGCTCGGCATCAAACCCTGACCGACCGGGATGGGGTGCGTGGATCTGTATGCCACGCCCCCTCCCTTTAGGGAGGGGTGGAGAGAGTGACATCTGCTTACATTCCGCAAGCCCATAGAAACCAAGCCTTACAGACAGAAAACCAGACGGCAGATGCAGATGTACAAGGATTTCTGCTCTGCGCGTAAGCTCTTGTATTCAAACAAAAGCAGATGTTACTGCCCGGCAGATCTGCCGCAGATTCATCTAACTTTCTCCTCATCATGATAAACCCAGCTGTGTGCATTTTCGACCTGACGCACGCCGCCAGAGCCTTCATCCTTATAATGTGTTGGCAGGACAGCAATGGCCGACGTCATAATCTCACCGGTATCCTCATCGATTTCATCCGCACCCAACTGCATATTTTCAACAACCAGATAGCCGTATTTGCTACGCTCCGCCGTTTGTTTCGTCAGCGGGTGCGGGGTCTTAAGGCATTTGATATAGCCTTTACCCATCAGAACGCTGATCCGTTTTTTGATGGTCGTCTGGCTGCCCAGCCCGTCTATGTCTTCATAGGCTTCGCTGAAGCTTTCAATCGTGTAGAGCTTCTGATCAAACTGCGCATCCTCCAGCAGACGTTGCAAGATCTGGTCATGCTGGCGGTGGCGTTCAGATTTGAGCTTGTTGGAATAATCCTGCCGGATCAGCGGCTGCGTATCTGGATCAATTTCCACCCATTGCCCAGCGCGTTTGACCACATGCATGTTCACAATGCTAGGGCCGTTACGCAGCTCAAAATGCAATGATCTGATATCCTCTGCTTCATCGGGCCGAAAGATCAGCATGCCGCTGGTGTAATAACTGCGCAGCGAACTGGCACCGCTCAAGGCTTGGAACGGATCGTCCTTAAACATGGCCTTGCTGATTTTCTTGGTGTGGTGGACGAGGATAATTCCGGCGCGTGGATTAATCATATCGCGCAGCATTTCAACGCGCTGCTGCAGGAAAAAAAGCATGGCGTTATTATCATTCTCGCCGAGATTGCCAAAGTCCGGGCCGCCATCAAAGACATTGCGGATGGGATCAATGACAATAATATCCGGCGGCGCATCGGGAAACTTCTCATGGATCAGGTCTTTGATAATCTCCAGACCGTCATCATTCAGCAGCAGCTTTAATTGCGGCGTAATATGGATGTTCTGCCCGGCTTTGTTTATGGCGTCCTCAGAGAGTCCCATTTTCTGCAGACGCTCGCGCAGATAATCATACTGGATTTCCGCCTGCAGCACGAATACCCGCAACGGCCTGGGCGGTGTGAATTTCAGGAATGGCTGCCCGGCGGCCATATGGGTCAGCAGTGCGAGCGTAAAATCACTTTTGCCGGATTTGGGCGCGCCGCCAATCACCAGCATACCGGATGGCGTGAGCAAACGCGGGGCGATCAGATCATCCGGCATCGGGCTTTTATCGGCAATCAGCTCGGCCAGAGAGAAGGCTTCGTAACGCTGAAGAGGGATTTTTGATTGTGGTACAGAATTCAAAAAGGCCAGAATGTTAAGGTCGTCCTGCACCGCATCGGCGGCATCCCATTTCTCCGGCTTATCGGCGGGCGGGATGATAACCCGCAGGCTTTTGACCTTTATATTTTTCAAACCCTCTTTCAGGTTCTCCAGATAGGCCTGTCCAGCTTCGTCTTTATCCGGCCAGACAATCAAATTCTTTCCAGCCAATGGCGAAAAATCTGTTTGCTCCCAAGGGAAGTTCGCCCCGCCCATTGCCGTGGTCGCTGGAATACCCAGATCAATCAGCACCTGCGCGCATTTTTCACCTTCTGTAATAATAACGGTGTCGGCGGTGGAAATGCCGGGCAGATTATACAATGGCCGTATTTCCGGTGCCGTTTCGCTTTTCCTAATGTGATCATATGGCAAAAAACATTTCTTACCCTTCGGAAGATCCTTTCTCGTAACTGTGACCAGAGGCTTTCCATCGCGGTCGGTATAGAGCCATTCCCTGCGCTCCAGTGATACTGACGGCACAACTGGCGACATTCCCAGCCAGTCCGCGCAGGATCGCAACACCGCCGGAAAATCCCGCTGTGTATCCAGCCCATGCACCGCCGCCCACAGATCGAAAATATCGCCGCCATGGCCGCTTTCAAAATCCTGCCACAGCCCGGCTTTGTCGCCAGACATGGTAACTTTCAGGCTCTGGCCTTTCTCACCCTGTAAACTGCCGATCTGGAATTCCCGTTTCAGCTGCCTGCCATTGGGAAAGAGAGAGCGCAGCACCTCCGGCAACCGCGCCAGCATCGCAGCCTTGATCTCATCCCGGGACGGTAAGTCGGGATCGTTATAATCCAGTGTTTTGAGGGGCATGTTCTACCCCCTTTGCGCTTGCTGATAATACGCGACGAGCTTGTTGATCAGATCAGCTTCCTGTCCCATCATCACCGTAACTTCATGCGGCCCATACGTCCAACGGTCGGCGAGAAGATTGGCTTTCACAAAATCCGCTGGCGTGCACACAAGCATGACCCAATCCGCACCTGATTTTTCAGACAGGCCCATACTTTGGATGTCATCAATCCTGTCATAGAGCCATACAGGTCGCGGGCTTCGCATGGACAGCGCGGCGGCCAGATCCGGATAGGGAGAGATGAAAAGCAGTTTTTTATCAACCGGCGCCAAATTGCTCTTGGCTACAGGCCAAAGCTCAATACCGCCCTTGTTGATGACCGCAAAGTCCTGGCCGGACTTCTCCTTAAAATCCGGCCTTATGTTCAGGATCTTCGCTGCTTTGAAGGCTTTTTGCTGTATCATTTTTTGCCTCCCTGCTGCTCATCCATAGTGGAGGTGAAACTGCGACCATTTTCGAATTCTTCAATATCCGAGATTCTATAAACAACCCGCCCACCGATTTTGTGATAACGCGGCCCATTGCCCAGCCAGCGCCAACGCTCCAGCGTACGTGGTGAAATCTTCCAGCGTCTGGACAATTCAGTCTGATTTAAGAAAAGTTGCGCGCTCATTTTTGGCCTCCATTTTGCTGATCCAGCCATTCAAAAAAGGCTTGCTCATCAATCAAAACGCGGCGACCAGCGCGGCGGATGACTTTATCAAAACCGTTCTGGTCGGCATAAAAAACCAGGTGGCGCAAACCGCCGACAGGTGGCCAGCTGTGATGTTTCGGCCATTCGGTGAGGGGAATAAATCGCCGCTGCAGGGGTGGTGATATTTCAAGTGTTTCGGACATTTTGCTTTCTCCTTATTGGTGAGTGCCGCGCTGAATTGCACGACATGGAGAAAGCCTGAACGATTTTAGAGTTTTATAAAATTCTGCAAATTATATTTGCCTACGCAGATTTTTTTTGCGTATTTTCTTCAACCCATTGCTCGCCGAACATAAGCTTATAAAGCGCGATTTCATTCTCAAATCCGGCTTTTTCAAATTCAATGCTTTTTTCAATAGCCTTAACTGTGGCTTTATAGACGCGATCATAATCCGGATTGTCTGGAAATAACCGATTGGCCGCTTCGAGCTCGAGCACGTATTTATGAGGAATGCGGCCATAAAAAACTCTAAAACCCCAATCATCCATTGGGTTTTCTATTTTAGGATCAAAGCCATACACTTTAACAAGTGTATAGTAAGCATCCCTGACGGTGGTTTTGGAAAGACCAAGCCACTCAGCAACAGCCTCTAAAAGAGGTGGTCCTACTTTGTTGGACAGGTTGGCGGCGTTTTTAAGGTGGAA
>PFTR01000102.1 GCA_002789675.1 Alphaproteobacteria bacterium CG_4_9_14_3_um_filter_47_13
CTGATTCTAAAAAACCTGAATTATTGATCCATTCGGGATGCCATTGGATACCAAGTGCGTAATGACTGTCTTTCTCCAGCCAGATGGCCTCTATTATATCATCCGGTATTGACCGGGCCTGAACGGACAGATTTTTCCCAAGATCTTTTATGGCCTGATGATGGATGGAATTAATATGCCCTTCGGCCTGACCGGAAAATATTTCTGCCAGCACAGAATCCGGTTCAAGGCGGACATCATGCGACAGGGTATCATAGATTTCTGCATCACGATGACATATTGCGCCTTCTTTTTGTATCGCTATATCCTGATACATTGTACCGCCCAGCGCGACATTCATCAGTTGATGACCTCTGCAAATACCAAGAACAGGTTTTTGTGCCTCTATCGCCGTATGAACAAGCTCTATTTCATATTGATCACGGTCATAGTCGCCTGCCCATTCCGGCTTCAAAGGCTCTTCGCCGTAGGATTTGGGGCTAATATCCGCGCCACCGCTTAGAACAATACCATCAAGATCATTCACGATATCGCGCATAGAAAGCACCCCTGACAAGCGTGGAATCATATAAGGAATAGCACCGCCCTGTTCAATCCAGCGATAAAGGCTCTCCTCCCCGAACATGACTGTTTTGGGAGGATAGGCTTTCCGTGTTTTATCCGGATAGAAAAAATTTGCAGAAATACCAATCCGAATTCTCTTGTCGTTTTTATGCCGCAAATTTTATTCCTTCCAGATTACCTTTTACGGCATTTTGGAATAAAAACCCGTATTCTTCTACTGTCAAAGAAACAGGATTACCTCCGGCAGATGGATCACGAAAAGCCATCTGCGCAATCTCTGCAGCACGGTCGAGCGGAATGCCAATAGATGCAAGAGTTTCCGGAATTGCAAGCGTCTGCCGCAACGCAAGAACCCAGGAAAATACAGCATCAAAACCATTGCCGGACAAGTTTAAAACACGCGCAAGCAACATCATCCGTTCTTCAATTGCAGCGCGATTCCGAAGCATCACATAAGGCAGAATAATCGCGTTCAGCAATCCATGATGCTTATCATAAACCGCCCCCAAAGGATGTGCCAGCGCATGAACACTGCCCAGACCTTTCTGAAAAGCGGTTGCGCCCATAGACGAAGCCACCAGCATATGGGAACGCGCTTCTATATCTGTGCCATCCTTATAGGCACGGGGCAAAAACTCCTTAATCAGACGCATGCCTTCCAGCGCAATCCCTTCTGCCATCGGATGATAACCGGGAGCGCAAAAAGCTTCAAAACAATGCACAAAAGCGTCAACACCTGTGGCGGCTGTCAAGTGGGGAGGCAGACCCACTGTTAATTCAGGATCAGCAATCACAATAGCGGGCAACATACTGGCATGGAATATAATTTTCTTCTCATGCGTGTCTTCATTGGTAATGACACTGGCACGCCCTACTTCCGATCCTGTTCCTGCCGTTGTCGGCACGGCGACAACCGGCGCCATGGCTTCCACATTTACGCGAGTCCAATTATCCCCGACATCTTCAAAATCCCAAAGCGGACGATCCTGCCCGACCATCAGCGCAATCGCCTTGGCCGCATCAATGCCACTTCCACCACCAAAGGCAATAACACCGTCATACCCGCCATCGTGATAGGCACGTACGCCATCTTCAACATTTTTTCCCGTGGGGTTACCTTTAACACCGGAAAACAGCCCAATATTTTTATCTGTTGCCATGGCTGTTGATACAATCGAGGATGCTGCCAAGCCCTCATCCGTTATCAATAACGGTTTGCTCATGCCGAGTTTACGGCAGCTTTCTGGAAGGCGCGTAATCGTTCCTGCGCCGAAGATTATTTTTGTAGGGTAGTTCCAGTTACCGAATAGATTTTGAGTCATTTGATCGCTCCTTTTCGTTTTTTTATCGCAGGGGTACCGCGTACACAAAGTTTTTTCATCATTGAAGCTATACATAAAGCGTTGTTTTTAAAGATATTTTTGCGCTCCTTCAGTTCGTTCGTGTTTTTTAAATCCTGTACCTGTTTTTCTTTTTTTTCAAGGACTTCGTCAAAATCCTATTTTAGGATCATTTTCCTATTTTGTAAAGGTTTTTTACCGCAGAGATGCAGAGAGCGCAGAGTTTTTTCTTTCTCTCTTGGCACTCTGGTGCAAATGGGTGTCCAGTTATTCTTTATACTCGTGCCAACCTTCACCAAAAATTCCGTTATCGAGAAATCCTAATATTGTATGTGTGCTCATGTTTAAGTCATGATTTTTAATATAAACACAACCACAGTAATTACATCTCTTTCCTTCATGTCCTATCGATACTGGAATTGATTTTTTTTGCCCTTCAGTCAGAGATTTTTGTCGATTCGTATCACCTCCAGAACAATCTCTAGATGGACATCCTGCGCCCCCATGTCTTGTTTTCTTTTTCATTGTTTTTCCTTATTTTTATAGAACCCTCTGCAAAAGTTTGAAGTAACGGTGGTGGAGCGCCATTTTGGACAATTTGAGGAGAGGATTTTTGAGTTTTATATCCTGAAGC
>PFTR01000066.1 GCA_002789675.1 Alphaproteobacteria bacterium CG_4_9_14_3_um_filter_47_13
AAAAGAAGGCTTGCTCCTGCCGTCGCGCCAAGGACAATAATCGCTGTTCCCAGCCAGCGCCCGAATAGAAATCCGCCAAGAAGAGTTAATACTGTTGCAACCGGCAGCGAAAGCGCTACGGCAGTGATATAAAGCCCCATAAAGGCCGTGACGCTCAAGACGGGATGTGCGGCCACAAAGTCAAGGAGCTGGCCGCGCTGTGCCTTAAGAGACTCAAGACTGAGCTGCTCCATCAGGCCGGATGTCCACGCCCCACCAATGAGGATGACAATTACCAAAAGGGGGAGCCAGCGTATCAGGTTTTTTTTCATCGCGGCGTTTCCAATATGTTATAACATGAAATCCTGTGCCATGATATTCGCACGGATGGGGAAAAAGTTACAGCCATGAGTGCGCAAGATTACGAAGAAAAACAACCGGAAGACTTGATGCGCCTTGCCCGTGCGGGCGATAAAAAGGCATATGCGGCTTTGTTCCGTTCTATCACGCCGTTACTGAAGGCGTTTGTTTCGCGGCGACTGTCGTCTCCTCCTGATATTGATGATGTGGTGCAGGATATTCTGCTTTCCATTCATCGTGCGGGGCATACCTATGATACGGATCGCCCGTTTAAAATCTGGATGTTTACGATTGCGCGGTATCGTCTTAATGATCACTTACGTAAAATTTATAAAAAGGGCGCGTTTCCGGAAATTAATCTTGATGACATGGTGCATGAAGTAACGGAAGCCGATGTAACCGAAAGCTATGATGTCCGCGAATACCTTGATAGGGCGCTCGGAACTTTGCCGCAGAAGCAGAGGAAAATTGTGACGATGATGAAAATCGAAGGCTATACTGCCGAAGAAACCGCAAAAATTATGAATATGAGCGTTTCTGCTGTAAAAGTCAGCGCCCATCGCGCTTATAAGGCACTCGCTCTGAAATTGGAAGAAGAGTAAAATGGATACGGATGATCTGATCGGAAAATTAGCAGAGGAAGGGGCGCGAAAGCCGTTGCTACACCCTGTAAAACAGACATTCTTCTGGCTGACCGGCGCCATGCTTTATCTGGTGATGTTTGCAGGAGTGAGTGGATTTCGTACCGATATTGTCACCAAACTGGAGCAGCCTCTTTATATTGCCGAACTGGGACTTCTTTTCGCGATGGCTGTCACCGCATCGCTGGCGGCTTTTTATCTGTCCCGCCCTGATAATTGTCAGAAATCATGGATTAAATATCTTCCTTTTGGCTTTACCGTGCTCTGGGCTTTTGTGGCTTTTGCAAATGGGGCGGGTGACGTAGGATTTGAGAATCTATATCATTTTGTTATGCTGTGCCAGTTTGACTGCCCTCTTCATATTCTGCTGTTTAGCGTACCGCCCGGTATAGCGATGTTCCTGCTTGTCCGGAAAGGCGCAACTATTCAGTGTTGCTGGGCGGGAAGCATGGCTGTCTGGTCTGTTACGTCTTTTGGCTATCTCTGTATGCGCCTGATCGAATCCAATGACGATCCGGCACATTTGATTGTCTGGCATGCCTTGCCGATGCTTTTTATGTGTATGACGGGAATCCTGATTGGAAAAGCCGTTTTGCGCTGGCGCTAGCCCCCCCCAGGAAAAAATTCAAGAAGGATATTGATTTCTAGAAATTTTGTCTTTATAAGCCTGTTATCAGTTTTTGATACGCCGTAATAGCTCAGTTGGTAGAGCCGTTAATTTGTAATTAAAAGGTCGGCTCGAAGTTCAAGTGAGAATACAAGGGGTTTCAATCTTGCCCCCGTCCGTAATAAGGCGATAAAAGGGTTGAAGGAAAATAGTGACGCCGCAGTAGCTCAGTTGGTAGAGCAGTTGATTTGTAATCATCAGGTCCGCGGTTCGAGTCCGTGTTGCGGCACCATTTTCCGTTATGTTTAGTTTTTTCAGTTCAATTAATCCGTATTTTTGGGGAGCGCTCCCGTTTCTATTGATGCACTATGGTACATTTCAATAAATTAGCTAACTATTCCCCAAGCAATGCAGCTAAAACCCATAAAAAATCATGGTACGTTTTCTCGAATGTATCTGAAAGTTCCTTCAACGATTCAGCCATGGTTACAGATCCCGCGTCTGTGGCATATAATAGCTTGTATCTTGTTGCGATAATCGGCGTAGCTAACTAAAAATTCTCGCAATGTCATGCTTTCGCTTGTGGCCTTTACCAATCAATCGTACGTGGCAGCATTTTATGCAATTTGAAGCGTCTGCAAATGCATTTTGTGCTAAACTTTCTTCATAACAGGAAAAAATTGACACTAAAATCCTGAATCGCTGCCAGTATTTCTGGCGTTAGTCACCATTGTTACATATTTATTGAAACTTAATGGACTTTTAAAATGAATAATGTAATATAAAATTTATGCGCAAGATATTACTTGGATTTAAGAGGTGGTCCTACTTTGTTGGACAGGTTGGCGGCGTTTTTAAGGTGGAATCCCGTTTCAACAATTATGCCGCCATT
>PFTR01000017.1 GCA_002789675.1 Alphaproteobacteria bacterium CG_4_9_14_3_um_filter_47_13
ATGTCAGAATTCCACCTTAGCAACATGTCCGATTTTCTGGGACCACCTCTCTAGAAATGTTTCGAATTCTTCTTTTTTTAAAGGTGTTACATATTCTTTTAATTGCAAATGTAGCGCATCCCGAAAAGCTAGATCACGGCTGGCCATTTTATTTCTAGCTTTTTCGACTAGAGGTCTCCAATGGGCTTGCTTTTCAAAGTCCTGAAAAAGTGCATCGGCTTCCCAATTTGATAATTGCCGCCCTAATTCCGTATATTTATCCTGAAGAGCGTCAGCAAAACCACATTCAAAAGAGGCGATAAGATCCAAAACCTCAGAATAGAAAGTGTCTCTAGGATTGTCCTTTTCTTCCAATTTTAGAATTTTTTTATATTCCTGTGTTTTTTCACGGAAAATGGCATAATAAATCTTATCTGTATAATTGGGGTATTTAAAATTCCCCATTGCGATGCAATCGCGCAAAGCATCCGTAAATTGCTTGCGGTAGTTTTCCCCGGCAAACCAAGAATGCAAGAAGTCTTCATCACGCTGATTGATATATTTTGTACCACCGCCAGTACGTTGATTTATGGTATCTATAACGATATCCAGTATGGCTTGGCGCAGAACTTTTGCTGGCTCACTTTCGGACATAAGCATTGCCATATTCAAAAATGCCCGAAAATCGAAAACACCTAATTGGGGGGCTTTATCTATGTTGCCGAAAGTATTTTCGGGAACATCCATCTCTGAAATAGCATTTTTTAATGTTTTCAAACGATTACCGCGCAAAACCACATAGCCGTTTTCTGTTAATTCAGGCTCGAATTCTGCAAGATAATTCTCAACTGTTCGGATAGTTACATCGAAGAATTGTGCCACCTGTTCTTTCAAGACAACGCTACTGCCCTCAAATGGGATGCCCTTAATATTTGTAGCTTTTTCAATCTCTTGCAAGGCAAAGGAATTATTAAGAATATTCTGACGATCCACTTGAGAAACGGTTAAATCTTTTTTATCTTTGCTCATCAAATCCCCCCTATAAGCTACGGACATGGTCGATGCCGTTTTGGGAGAGGATGGCGGCCATGTTGGTTTTGGCCACATCGTCACGGAAGGCGGAATCTTTGAAGAACACATGGGTTTCAAGCACATTGACGCCCAGCGCGCTTTTTAGCTCTTTCTGCCATGCGATAATTCCGGCGGCGAGAGGCTCAACATCATTTGCGGCAATCAAATCATCAAGGCAGGTGATGATTTTCCCAAAACCAATGCTGTAGACATTCTTGCCCGCAATCTCTCTGGTTTCAATCGGGGTGGTCAGATCCACACCACGCTTGAGCAAGAGTTCATAGAGGATGTCCTGCTCACTGCGCCCCTCAACCAGATGCTCTTTGTGATCCAGCAGGCTGCCCTCCAGATCGGTACGGTCAGGGTTCCAAACTTTAATGTTGGAGCTGGCCAACTTGAAAACCTTAAAGCCTAAATCCCCAGCATAGTCAGGGTTTTCATCTTTTATTTTCTTCGCGGCGCGGCGGATGCGTTCTTTGGATATTTCGGCAATCGTTTTGTATCCGGCTTTAAATGCTTCAGATTTTTGATCAGTAATGATTTCTGGCAACTGAACAGATATACATCTGCGACTACCGCCGTCTTCAGAATTCAACTTCATTACTGCATGGGCAGTTGTTCCTGATCCAGCAAAAAAGTCTAGGGCTATGAAATCTTTACTTTCTGCTAGCTTTAAAGCTCGCACGATAAGTTCTATAGGTTTCGGAAAATCAAAAACCTTCATTCCGAAAAGCTCTTGTAATTTCTTACTTGCATCGTCAGTAGTTCCGACAGATTTACGATCCCAAAAATCTACAGGAACCATCCCATCATCCATCTCGGAAAGAAATCTCTTCAGCCTTGGAAATTTGTTTCCACCTTCAGAACCCCAATAGAGCCTATTTTCTGCGGCATGTTGCTCATAAACGCTCTTTTGGTACTTCCATGCATTGGTTGGATGATCAATTTTTTCACCTGTGATCGGATTAATAAGCGTGTACGTTAAGTTAGGGCGCTGTTCTTTGGTCGCTGGATTAACGTATGATACGCTTGTCCATACGCCACGAGGATCGTTGTCAGGATTGGAATACGTAGAGTCGGCTTTTTCATTTCTTGGTTCTCTAATAGTTTCTAAAACTGTAGATTTTCTATAGCAAAGAATGCTTTCTGTAAGTGTTGCAAATGTTTTCGAATTATTACTTCGGGTAAAGCGCTTTTCCCAAACTATAGACGCCAGAAAATTTTCTTCGCCAAATATTTCGTCCATTATCTCTCTTAAATTAGCCACTTCGCCAGAATCTATGGATGAATAAATCAAGCCATCATCTGACAGCAGACTTCTTGCTAACTTTAATCGTGGATACATCATATTGAGCCAGTTGGTATGTTTACGCCCGCCTGTCTCTGTGTTTGATGTAAATTTCAGGCCTTCACCGTCAATCTGACCGGTGTATTTTAAATAGGTGTCCAGATTGTCTTGAAATTTATCAGGATAAACAAATTCATTCCCTGTATTGTAAGGAGGGTCGATATAGATCATCTTGACCTTGTTGGCGTAGCTTTTTTGCAAAAGCTTCAGGACTTCAAGGTTATCGCCTTCTATAAACAGGTTCTGGGTTGTATCCCAATCCACGCTTTCTTCGGGGCAAGGCAGAAGCGTGCCAAGGGATGGCGTCAGGGCAATTTGACAGGCCTGTTTTTTGCCATGCCAATTCAGGCCATATTTTTCTTCGCCTTCATCCAGAACCTTCAGATCCCCCAGAAGCTGGCGCAGCGTGTCAAAATTCACGCCGTTCTCGGTAAAGGCATCGGGAAACAGTTCTTTCAAATGCTGCATATTTTCCTGCACAACATCTGCCGATGCGCCGTCCTGTAATTCTACCTGTTTCATGGTTGCCCCTTGGTTCTTGTTCGTCATTTTACTTGTCCCTTCCTAAAATTTCTTGGCTTTAATCTTTTTTGGTGAGCTGTTTTTCCAGTGCTTCCAGCTCTTGAATATCGTCTTCGTCAGCGGCCAAGGCTTCAGCCTTTTTGCGCTTGGCATCAAAATCATCATAGCGCTCCGCCGCCAGTTTCTGCGCCACTTCCATCTGGATTTTACCCGCATGGGTGAGCAAATCCCGCTCATTGAATGCGAGGAAGGCATCCAGCTTATCCGCCCATTGATCCATGGTCATGGTTTTGCGCTTTTGCGCCTGATCTTCTGCATAATCCAGATACATGGTGGCGATGCGGTTGAGTTCTGCAATCTCATTTTCCTGCAGATAGTTTTTGCCAAATTTAACATCCTCTTTTCGAACAATACGCCCCTTGAAAGACGTTAAACCCATATTGGGTTTGCTTGGGTTACTTCTCTCAGCAATCAGCTCTGCGGCTGTTTTTCCGGTGACAGCCCAGAGCATTTTGTTTTGCACTTTCTTAAAGAAAAGTTGTGCTTGCTCGGATGCCTTGTCGTAATCAACGGCAGTGGCGTATAAATCTTTGACCTTTTGGTAAAAACGCTTCTCGGAAGCCCGAATATCGCGGATACGGGCAAGCCACTCATCAAAATAATCCCATTTATCGGCTTGTTTGAGGCGTGCATCGTCCATAGCAAAGCCCTTTACAAGGTATTCTTTGAGCACCGTATTCGCCCAGCGGCGGAATTGCGAGCCACGGGGGGAGCGGACACGGAAACCCACGGCCAGAATGGCATCCAGATTGTACATTTTGGTCTGGTATTGCTTATTGTCTGCGGCAGTTGTCAAGGATTCCTTGACAACTGAAATCTCTGATAACTCATTGTCTTCAAATATATTTTTTAAGTGAAGGCTGATATTTTGCTTGGTCGTATCAAAAAGATCGGCCATGTCGTTTTGGGTGAGCCAAACAGTCCCCTCTATGGCGCGAAGGTTAATTTCAGCCAAGCCGTCATCAGTCTGATAAATAATCAGTTCGCCGTTATGTTCTGAATCACTCATTTTTTGCCCTTCCGTCATAATCTCTCTTTAAGACCATTGATCTGATCTGCCATTTTCTTAATTCTGGTGGTCATTTCGACCTGCCGCCCCATTTGCTTTTCCTTGGCCAGCTTGTTCTGAAGCTCCGCCTTTTCCTGCTCCAGCCTATCCAGCTGACGCAGTGAATCCGCCCGGTTTATCATGCCATCGCCGGATGTGAGCGTATAAGAGCCACTTCTGTCCGCTGTATTTAATGCAATGATACGATTTTTAATGTCTGTATAGAAGGCGTAGAAGTTCACAAAAGACAAGCTCTTGATCGTCATATCCTGCATAAACTTCTGCTGTGCTTCGTTTGGTGCATCGGGGTTAAACCATGCCGTCATCCAGGCATCTTCAATCACCCATTTGGATTTATCGGCCTGGTTGATGCGTTTATCGGCTACGCTGAGCGCCATTGTATCTGCAAAGCTGAATATAATAACAACCGGATACGGAATGGCCTTGTTTACAAAGGCAGCGATGCGTTGGGCGCGCGCGGCACTGGTCAAATCTATCTGGATAATCGCGATTTCATCATATTCGCGCACATCATCCCGGTAGGGTTCAATGTTGAGGGTTGATGGCTTCAGAGTATAAACCCACCGGATTTTATCGATGTCATCCTTCAGGGCTTTTTTGTCCGTAATATCGAGATCGGCATGTTCCTGAAACAGCTTCTTAAAGAGTGGCTTGTTCAGTAGGCATTTTTCAGGGATGGCCATGTAATCATAAACGGTCTGCGTCATTATTGCGCCTCCCGAATGATTAGATAGCTGATGACCTCAAAATCTTCGAGGCTGGAGAAATGGTCCTGCGTGAGGGATGTACCGCCACGGCTGAACAGGCTTTCAATGCCTTTTTCCTCTGTTTTCCCAATGACAGACTGGATGGCTGTTTCCAGCATGAATTGGTATGCGCCCATATCCTTGCCGCTCTTGGTGGCGTCATTCAGGCGTGAAACAGCCGTTTCATCAACAACCTTGTTCATGGCGCAGAGCTTTTTGAAGACATCGAGGCTCTTTTTGCTTTGAAGATGGTTATAGAGGATGCTGCCATCTTCTGCGACATAGACCATATAGTATGGCGCCAGCGCATAATTGGCATCGAACTCGACTTTCCCGTATATATCTTTGAGGCAGAATATCGTGCCGGGCGTGATATCGGCTTGAGAAGTCACCGCTGCAAAAAATCCGCTGGGCGTGCGTTCAAGCTGAGCCAGATTGTCTTTCATATAGCCGGACAAATCCATCCGGAAGTCGTTGAGCGTCATATCGGTAATTGAAACGCTGCCATCCATATCTTCCAGATCGACAACAGTGTCCTGAAGCTGCTTCATCTGTTTGCGGCGATACTCCAGATCATTCATCTGTTTTTTCTCGTCATATTCGATGACGTTTTCCTCACCCGTCGCCGAGATATCAAGCAGCACCATCCGGCCACTGACGCGGGCTTCGAGATTGATATATTCATCCAGCTCCATGTTCGGCCAGAAGTTAACCAGCTGTATGGCATCATTGCGAGATCCCAGGCGATCCACACGCCCGAAGCGCTGGATAATCCGCACCGGGTTCCAATGAATGTCAAAATTAATCAGCATGTCGCAATCCTGAAGGTTTTGGCCTTCGGAAATACAATCCGTGGCGATCAGTATATCAATCTCGGTGGTGGCTTCCGGATCAATTTTCTCCCGTTCTTTCGATATAGGGGAGAAATGGGTTAGGATGTTGCTGAGGTCTTTCTTTATGCCTTTGAGCGTAGATTGATTGGTGCCTGACCCGGTGACAAGCGCTGAGTGCAGCCCAAGTTCGGATAATGCCCATCCGGCTATATGTTCGTACAAATATTCCGCAGTATCAGAAAAGGCGGTGAATATGATGGCTTTCCGGTTCCCCTGATTGATGGGATGTGTTGCCTTATCCCGAATGACCTCTTTGAGCTTTGAGAGCTTAGCATCTTCAGCGGCCTCGACCTTTGATGCGTCCTCTCTTAATTGTGCCAGAAGAGAAATGTCTTCTTCCAGATCCTGCCGCCAGCGTATGAGATCCATATCCTGAATAAGGATCTTTGTTTTATTGCCGATCAGATAATCTTCCAGCATAGGATCATCGATCTCAATTTCTTCAATACTCAGCTCTTCAAATTCTGAATTTTGATGATGCTCAATCTGCTCAAGAATGGCTTGAATTTTATCGTGAACCTTGCCGACAGTTTTCGAGAAGGAATTGATAGAGCTTTCCATGCGTTTCAGAAGGTTTACGCGCATCAAATGAATCAAGCTGCGTTCACGGTCAACCTGACGAAAAACACCGGCGCCGCCTTTAACTTCCTGGTCGTACTTGCGGCTATATTCTTCCTTTTTGTCTATCCGGACATATTCAAGTGGAGCATATGCCGCAAGGTTGAGCTTCTTGATGGCCATGTTCACATCTTTTAAAGGCGGGAACTGGCCGCTTGTATCGATATCCGCTTTAATGTTTTTAGGTTTCAAGCGCTCAGGAAATTTTCCGATTTCAGTGACATCGTAATATTTCTCAATATGTTTTCTGGAGCGTGCAATCGTCAGCAGATCCAACAATTTGAAATAATCAAAATTCATGCTCTCCAGCAAAGTGTCTGATTTGCGCTGGTCTTCGGGAAGTTTGAGCCACTGGTTGAACTTGGTTTGTGCTTTTCTGAGCGTATTCTCGATGCTGGTTATGCCGTAATCGAAAAGGGCAGCATCTCTTCCTTCTGTGATAAAGGCGACCTGATTTTTTAGATCATTCATTCGGCTGTTTACGGGAGTGGCTGAAAGCATAAGAACCTTGGTTTTTACGCCCGCACGAATAACCTGTTCCATGAGCTTTTGATAGCGTGTCGCACCATCTGCTTTCGTACCGCTATTGCGGAAATTATGGGATTCATCGATCACGATGAGGTCATAGTTACCCCAGTTTAATGTCTCCAAATTGATTTCACCGGATTTGCCTCCTGGTCTGGATAAATCCGTATGATTCAAAACATCATAATTAAAACGGTCTGCAGCCAATAGATTCCGCTTGTCGTTGACAGTGTAAACCGTCCAGTTTTCACGCAGCTTTTTGGGGCAGAGAACCAAAATGCGGTCATTACGAAGTTCATAATATTTTATGACGGCTAGAGCCTCGAAGGTTTTTCCCAGCCCCACGCTGTCGGCAATGATGCAGCCATTATATTTTTCGAGCTTATCAATGGCGCCAAGGACACCGTCTCTCTGAAACTTGTAAAGCTTGTTCCAGACAATTGTATCCTTAAAGCCTGTTTTGGACCGGATAATGCTCTCTTCATCAATGTCTTCGAGGTAATCTTTGAAAATATTATACAGCGTGACGAAGTACACCAGACTGCTTGGCTTATCAGAAGCGATATACTCCAATTGCTCAGTCAGCTCTTTTTTGATGTCCTGAACAGCTTTCTGATCACTCCAGATCGCATCGAACCATGAAAGAAGCTGCTTGGTGCCTTCTGGATCCTTGGCGCCCATATTCATCTCATAGGCATCTGATCTGGTTTCACCGAGGCCAGAGGATGTGAAATTAGAACTACCCTGTATGGCCAAGTTAGCCTCACCATTAATTTCTGAGACATACAGGTTTTGCGTTATAGGGGATGATCCACGATAAGCTCGGATTTGTGCCTTTTTGAATAGCCATGTAGCACATTCTTTTGCGATTTGTGCCTGGTTAAGTTTGTTTTTCAGTTTTATTTCACTGGATGTTCCCGACAAAAAAATAGCCTGGGCTTCATTCCAGTTCGAAAGTAAAAGACGAAAATCCTTTATTTGGCCTAGTTCTTTTTTAAGAGCATCAAATCCATAGATCGAAAAAATACCGGATAAAATCGACAATCCGCCTTCTGAGCTGAGAGAGGATCTCAGCTCATCGATAACTTTTCCATGATTTCTGTTATCAAGCAGCACTAATATTAACCTTTATTGTTACGCTGTTTTTCTATCCATGCATCGATTTCACTCCTGCGAAAACGCCAACTCCCACCGATTTTAAAGCCGGGGATTTTGCCCTGGGCCGCCAATCGGTAAGCCGTTTTCTCTGCCAATTTGAGGTACTCTGAGACCTCTTTGATCGTCATGATATCGGTTTGCACCGCAGTTATCCCTTTTTTCAGTAAGATAATGAGAAAATAGGGTAAAAGAGAGAAGTGTGCAAGCTAAACCACTACAATATCGAGATGATTTGTGGATTATGCCGGGCTGGTGTGTGGGGAAGGCAGCCCGGCATAATACTCTGGTCTAGAACGTATAATTTACGCCCAGGCTGAGGATATACGCGTTGTCGGCGCTATCTTCAAAATCTGCGTCCTGCCATCTCAGCATACCGCGCATATTCCAATCTTCTGCAAATTCGTACTGGGCACCAGCACCAAGGCGAAGCTTGGTTTCGGTGGTGTCATCACGAGCGCTTGTAAAGCCGATGGCCGTGGCATCAATTTCAGCTTCGGCTTTGGTGCGTGCAAGGCCGACAGAGCCAATCAGCTCCAGCTTTTGCGCTTCATCGACTGGATAATATCCCATCAGATCAAAGGTGAAAGATTGCAGTTTGAGGCTTGTATTCACGCCTGTGCCCAAAACATTGTTCACATCTTCTGAGGTAGTACGATTGTAACCAACCTCTACGCCAAGATGGTCGTGGATGCGTGCGCCCAGATAAATACCGCCACCGTTAAAATTATCTTCGTAGACATCGTCAAAACTGATGCCGTCAACGGATGCATAATCAACAATGGTGTGCTGGTATTCTGCGCCCACATATGGCTTGAAGTAAAAGTTGTCCTCTGCCTTGGCTGGAGCTGATATGATTGTTACAGCAGCCGCACAAAGCAAGGCAGTCTTTAGATTTTTCATTTTCTAAACTCCTTGTTTTAGGTTGAATTGCCCCAGCACGCTGCCGAGATCATTTAGGCTATAAAGGTCCAATACGTCAGTTTCGGTCATATCTGAAAAACCCTTAGTTCCAATACGTCCGTTTTTGACGTACATTGTCCCTATGGTGATGTGGAAAATGCCACAGATAAGGGCCGACTGATGAGATTAGAAAAAGCAGAGCAATTACTGCAGCTTGCTGAAGAAATGCAAGCCTCAAGCGAGGGCATAAGCCTTGCCGATATTCAAGACCAATTCGAGGTCGGGCGGCGTACGGCTGAGCGCATGCGCGATGCTGTGATGCGACTGTTTCCCAATGTGGAGGAACGCGTTCAGGATGATAAAACCAAGCGCTGGCGGCTCCGGTCAGGTTCCCTTGGGCATTTAACGCATCTGAATGCCGATGATCTATCCGAGCTGAAAACCGCCATTGATCAAATGCGCCGTGAAAACCTTCCTGTACAGGCTGATAATCTGGAACGGCTTTGGGTCAAACTTAAAGGAATGGTGCGCCCGGAGAGTGCTTCGCGGATTGAAACAGATCTTGAAGCCTTGTTGGAGGCTGAGGGGCATGCCATGCGCCCAGGGCCGCGCCCCAAGATTGAGCCAAAGGTTTTATATCTGCTCCGTGAGGCGATAAAAGGCTCGCAGAAAGTCCTGATCACTTATCATGGCCGTGTTAAAGGTGATATTCGGGAGCGCGTTGTTTGCCCTTACGGCTTTTTATATGGTGCGCGCCATTACCTGATCGCCTGGTGTGACGATGCTCAGGACATTCGTACATTCGCGCTGGCAAATATTCAGGAAATATCTCTGACAGATGATTTCTTTGTGCGGCACGATGATTTTGATCTTAAAGCCTACAGCGAGCGTTCATTCGGCGTGTACCAGGAAGATCCATTTAAGGCCGTCTGGAAATTTGATGCAGAAGTTGCCGATGATGTACGTGACCATCTCTTTCACCCCACACAAGTGCTGGAGGAGCAGCCGGATGGCTCCGTCATTGTATCTTTCGAGGCCGCGGGCTGGAAAGAGATGTGCTGGCATCTTTTCACATGGGATGGCAGCGTTGAAATTCTGGAGCCTATAAAACTCAAGGAGCAATACACAGAGTTAACCCACCGCGTTATGAAGCGCCTTGGCATAGAGGCAGGTTCATGACTGAGCACACAATCTCCAAATCCCAGTACATTAAAGGGCTGCAGTGCGGAAAGGCATTGTGGCTGTATCGCCACCGCAAGGATCTGGCTCCTGAAATCACCCCTGAAAAGCAAGCCTTGTTTGATACAGGCCATGAAATTGGCGAGCTGGCCATGCGTTATTTTGGCGAAGGCGTGGAGGTTACCAATGAATACTGGGATGTCATCGGAGCCGTTGAGGCGACAGAGCAATACATCAAGGCAGGTCATGACATTATTTTTGAGGCAACAGCCGTTCATCCAATAGATGGCGGTTATTCCCGAATTGATATTCTGAAACGTGTGGATGACAGTGATGAGTGGGATCTGATCGAGGTCAAAAGCTCAACCTCCGTGAAGGATTACCACATCGATGATATGTCGTTTCAGTATCACGTTTTTTATGGCGCCGGGTACCGGATCCGCAAATGCTTCATGATGGTCATCAATAACGAGTATGTTCGTAACGGTGAGATCGACCCGCAGCAGCTTTTACGGCTGGAAGAGATCTCCGGTCATGCGTTTGCCAAACAGGGTGAAGTGGACGCAGTGGCTGGGCAGCTCGGATATATCCTTGAACGAAAAACCGAGCCGGAGATATCGATTGGCGCGAGATGCTTCAAGCCTTTTGAATGTGATTACAAACCGTATTGCTGGGCGCACGCGCCAGAATACTCCGTTTATGATGTCTTCCAAAAACCCAGAGCCGAAGAGATCGCCATACGCTATGGTCTGGATATTGAAAACCTGCCGGATCACATCCGCCCAGGGGGCGCAAAAGGCTTGGATGTTGAGAGTTATTTGAATGGCGAGACGATTGTGGATCACGCCAATATTTCTGCTTTTCTGAGGCAAATCCAGTATCCGCTCTATTTTCTGGATTATGAGACCGTGATGCCTGCCATCCCGCTTTTTGATGGCACGCGGCCATTCCAACAAATCCCGTTTCAGTTTTCGGTGCATGTCCAGAATGGTTCCGGCGCGGAACTTGAACATCAGGAATATCTGCATAAGGAAAGGACGGATCCAAGACGATCCTTTGCAGAAAAACTGATCGAGCTTTGCGGCAGTGAAGGCACAGTGCTCGTTTACAATCAGGCATTCGAGATTGCCCGTAATAACGAGCTGGCCAGAGATTTTCCTGAGTATGCCGTAGCGATCCAAGCGATTAACGCTCGTGTATTGGATTTGCTGGTACCTTTCAAAAGCCGCTGGCTCTACCATCCAAACCAGAATGGCTCGGCTTCGATCAAGGCCGTTCTGCCAGCCTTTACAGATCTAAGCTATGATGATCTGGAGATCGGACACGGCGGCGAAGCCATGCGTCAGTATGGCGCGTTCATGTCCGGTGATCTTAACGAAACCAGAGGTGGTCCTACTTTGTTGGACAGGTTGGCGGCGTTTTTAAGGTGGAATCCCGTTTCAACAATTATGCCGCC
>PFTR01000061.1 GCA_002789675.1 Alphaproteobacteria bacterium CG_4_9_14_3_um_filter_47_13
GGCATAATTGTTGAAACGGGATTCCACCTTAAAAACGCCGCCAACCTGTCCAACAAAGTAGGACCACCTCTTTATACCGATTAATTAATGCTAAAAGCGTAGAGTCTTATAATGCCAGCCGGAATGCAGATTTCCCTCATTTATTGATTAGTAATCTTCCTGTTCCTGATCTTATTAATAATAAGGATGCGGAAGCTAAAACAATTGCGATGGTTCAGTCAGAAGCCAGACGACTCAATGATGCGGGAGTAACAGATTTATTTATGGCCTGTAATACCATGCATCTCTATTCGGACGAGATGTTTCAGGGATTAGATGTTTCTTTTCATTCTTTGATTGAGCTTGTTGCAAAAAAACTAAAAACTTTAAATACTGCCAATGTGTTATTGCTGGGAACCAAGACAACCATTTCCACTAATCTTTATCAAAATGCTATGGAGAAGAACGGGATCAAATACTCTAAACCGTCAGATGAACTTTTGCTTCAAACCGTCAGTATGATTCTGGATGCTATTTCAGGTGAGGTAAATCCGGAGAAACAAAAATACTTTTATCACGCCATTTCTGAAGAGGCAAAACTTAAAAATGCCGATCTCGTTATGCTGGCCTGTACTGAATTGCCTCTTCTTATAAAAGGGACAATTAATGGATTGCCGAGTTTAAGCAGTCTGGATGTACTCGCAGAGGCAATATGTAGTATGCATTATGAAAATTATTGTCATGATATGCCTGTCATCAAAAAATCAGCACTTCTTTAAAATATTTTTGAGCGCTTGATTTTGCGGCAAGGGGCTGTAATCTCTTTTTATGGCCGTTTATACAGTTGTAGAGCAGGGGGATCTGGAGACATTTTTGCGTGGATACGGGCTTGGGGCGTATCGCGGTCATGAGGGTATATTGCAGGGTGTCAGCAATTCCAATTACCATTTATTCACAGATCAGGGGCGCTTTGTTTTGACCCTGTTCGAGGAAAAATGGGGCGTGCTGGATAATCTGCCGTTTTATTTCTCTTTTACCGGTCATCTTGCGCAAAGCGGTATTCCTTGTCCCCGCGCATTGCCGGATTTGCAGGGGAAAATCATCGGGACGCTTTGCGGAAAGAAAGCGGTTCTGGTGTCCTATCTGGAAGGCAGAACGGTAGGAGCCGGGGATATTGAGCCGGGTCATTGCCGTGCGATGGGGGCGATGCTGGCGCGGATGCATCTGGCAGCGCAGGATTTTTCTCTGGTGCAGGAGAATAACGAAGATATTCAATGCTGGAAAAAGCTGGCGGGGGAGACGGCTGCGGATGCTGATCGTGTTGAAAAAGGGCTTGCGGGCTGTATTGCAGACGAGCTTGCTTTTCTGGAGAAGCACTGGCCGGATGATGTGCCGCAGGCGGTTGTTCATACCGACATATTTCCTGACAATATCCTGTTTTATGAAGAGCATATTTCAGCCGTTCTTGATTTTTACTTTTCCTGCCGCGCTATGCTGGCTTATGATCTGGCGATTGTTATAAATGCCTGGTGCTTTGACGGAGACGGGATATTCTGCCGTGATCGGTTTTCGGTATTGCTCAACGCTTATGAAGCGCTTCGTCCGTTGCAGGAAAGCGAGCGTCGTGCGATGCCGGTTTTACTGCGCGGGGCTTGTATCCGGTTTCTGATGACGCGGCTTCATGACTGGATCTTTCATGATCCGGAGTCTCTGGTGAGTCTTCATGATCCGCGTGAGTATCTCGAAAAATTACGATTCCACCGGAAGGAGAATATTTTTGACTGTTAAAATTTATACAGACGGCGCCTGTAGGGGCAATCCCGGCCCTGGCGGGTGGGGGGTCTATATGCGCTGGAACGGGCATGAAAAAGATCTTTCCGGTCATGAGGATCATACGACGAATAATCGTATGGAACTGACGGCGGTTATTCGCGGGATTGCGGCCTTGACCAAACGCAGTCACGTTGAAATCTATACCGATAGCAAATATGTGCAGCAGGGCGTGACGGAATGGCTCGCGGGCTGGAAAGCCAGAGGCTGGAGAACGGCGGCGAAGAAGCCTGTAAAAAATCAGGATCTGTGGCAGGAGCTTGATGCGTTGCTTCCGCACCATGATATCAGTTTTCACTGGGTCAAGGGGCATAACGGACATCCTGAAAATGACCGTGCCGATCGTCTGGCCACCGGGGCAATCCAGAAAAAGTAATTCTCTCTGAAACGTAAGTACGGGGACAAATCAGTATTATTCAAGACCTTTCCTTGTCTTATGGTTTTTGAGCCGATATCTTTAAAGAAAGATATGTATACAGGATATGGCTTTATGAAGTTTTTTCGGATCATTGTGATAGGGGCGGCATTGTTTTTATTCCATGACAATGCGCAGGCGGCGGGGCTGCCTTCTGAAAATATCCAGATCAGCCAGAAGGGGGATCTGGATATGAGCTGTCACGGGATATCAAAGGAAATGTCCGTGATGGAGGAGATTGCCGCCCGAACGCAGGAAATCAGGGATGATTCAAAAATCACGAATACGGGAATCAGTGTCGGAAAAGCCGTGGGTTCCTATCTGGTGGGGTCTCTTGTCGGGGGAATTGGTATTATTGCCGCCGGATATTTTGTCAATGAAGCTGCCAGTGATTACACAGAAGATGCCGTGTCCCTGCAGACCACCGCGATCCAGCGTCATAGTTTTATGGCCGGAATTTATAATGCCAAAGGCTGTGCGGGACCGGTAAGAATGGCTTTGATCGAGCCTGCGGCGGGGGATGCTGAAATAGCAGAGACTTATGAACTGGCCACCGACCATCCGCTTGTACCGCGTTACAGTTATAATGACTGACGTTCTTTAATCCTTCCATAAAGGATCTGTCAGTTCGTTGCACAAATCCTGATGGGCGGCGTGTTCTTCGGGTGTTGCCTGATGGGGGCGCGGTTCGCGGAAAGGGCGCTTTTTCTGGCTGAGTTCAGAGATGATGATGCTGGCTTCCCTCTGTGAATTCTGATCCAGCCCCAGCCCGTGTTGCCGTCCGCCCATCATTTCCAGCCAGACTTCAGCCAGAAGCTGCGCATCCAGAAGCGCCCCGTGCAAATCCCGGGAGGAAAGATCAATATTAAAACGACGGCATAAGGCATCAAGAGAAGCAGGAGAACCGGGAAACAGAGCGCGTGCCGTGACCAGTGAATCGCTGACCCGTTTAAACGAGAGCGGCGCGTGCCCCACCAGTTTCAATTCCGCATTGAGAAATTTCATGTCAAAAGGCGCGTTGTGGATGACAAGCCGATCCTCTCCGACAAAATCAAGAAAATCGGTATAAATTTCCGTGAAAACAGGTTTGTCTTTTAAAATATCGGTCGTAAGGCCATGGACAGCGGCAGCTTCAGCCGGAACATCACGCTCGGGATTGATATATTGATGGTAGTGTTTGCCTGTCGGCACCTGATTTTCAAGCTCGACACAACCGATTTCAACAAGCCTGTGTCCTTCGGAGGGCTCCAGGCCTGTCGTTTCTGTATCAAGAACGATTTCACGCATTGTCTGTTTCCTTTTTAGCAGGGCTTGTGGAAGCTCTTTATATCGCAGGGTTTATCAAAATGTCTTTTTTTTAAATCACGCACAATTTTTTCCAGTGTCCGTCTTGTATGGTCAAGTCCCTGTCCGGTTTGGACAATAAAATCGGCGCGCTTTCTTTTTTCGGCATCGGGCATTTGCCGGGACATCCGGAAGGCGGCATCGGCGGCGCTTAATGTTCCGGCGGCAATGCGTTCTTCGATTCTTTGTTGCTGAATAAAAGGCGGAGCGGTGACGCAAAGTGTATAATCAACCCTGTTATCACCACCTGTTTCAAAAAGCAGGGGGATATCAAGAACCACGATTTGTGTACCAAGCGCCTGTTGCTCCCGGATAAATTTTTGCTGCGCCTCCCGAACAAAGGGGTGCAGGATGGATTCCAGTATCTCCCATTGTTCCGGATCGGTTCCCAGAGTCTCCAGAAGCGCCGCTTTATCAATGCGATCCGTTTTGTGATGACAGGTTTTTGGAAAAGAATTTTTTATCAGGTCTTTTACCGTGCGCTGCTGATAAAGATGGCGCACAGCTTCATCGGAATCATGAACGGCAACACCGGCTATGGAAGAAAGCATCGTAGCGGCTGTGCTTTTTCCCATGGCCATGGATCCTGTTAAACCGATGATAATCATTGTACCTCCGCTTTTTCAGCAAGTCCTGTTTCAAGTTCGTCAGTGATCTCCGGCATGACCCCGAACCATGTGTAAAAAGCGGGGCGCGCCTGATGCAGCAGCATACCGGTTCCAGTAATTACTTTATGCCCCCGTGCAGCGGCATGTCGCAACAGATCGGTATGAAGCGGTTTATAGACGATATCGCATATTGTCGCCGATAGGGGCAGATATTCAAGATCAAAATCAAGGGCGCTTTGTCCATTCATACCAAGTGATGTCGTGTTCACGAGAAGATCAATGGCGGCAGATTCTTTTTCACGTCTGTCCCAGTCTATGACGGTCACAGGAAACTGGCGACTGATATCAACGGCTTTTTCACGGGTGCGGTTGGCGATTTTTATCTCCTGGATACCAAGTGACAAGAGTCCGTGAATAACCGCCCGTGCTGCACCGCCTGCGCCGAGGACGAGAGCGGTTTTATTTTGAAGAGAAATTCCGGAATCCTTAATATTTTCGGCAAAGCCAAAAGAATCTGTATTCATGCCGTGCAGCGCCCCCCGATCATCAATTTTGATGGTATTGACCGCGCCAATGCATTGGGCTGTCTCATCAAGAGACTCACATAGAGTCATGATCTTTTGCTTATAGGGAAGAGTGACGTTAAAACCCCTATAGGATTCATCAATCAGTTTCTGTACAGAGTCTCGAAAATTTTCCGTCGGGATTTCAACCGCGTTATATTTAGCAGACAGATTGTAATAGTCTATCCAGTAATGATGGATAAACGGAGACAGGCTATGTCCCAGAGGAAAGCCGATGACACCGGACAGAGCTTCTTTACCGCCCATCATAATTCCTTCTTTTTTGTAGCAGCATCTGGATTTCAGCAGATGTTTCTTCAACGGAGCGCCGCGTGACATCAATCACCGGCCAGCCGTTCTTTGTAAAAAAACGCCGCGCTTCATGAATTTCCGCCTGAACTTTTTCAGGATCAAGATAGGTGCTATCCCGAAATTTTTTTTCGTTTTCATCGGATTTGAGACGTGTGCGCCGTAAACCGACCAGTCTTTCAGGAGACTCCGTTAAACCGACAATCAGGGAGTCTTTCATTTGCACCAGTTTCTCCGGAAACGGGACACCGGGAACATAGGGAACATTGGCCGCTTTAATGCCCCGCCGTGCCAGAAAAATGCAGGTGGGTGTTTTAGAGGTGCGCGAGACCCCTGTTAAAATAACATCGGCTTCTTCGATTCCGTCCAGATTCTGCCCGTCATCGTAAGAGAGCGCAAAGTCAACGGCATCAACGCGGCGAAAATAGGCATCGTCCAGCGCGTGCTGCAATCCCGGAATTCCGGCGGGAACCTGTTCCAGATAGGAAGACAGACCCTTGATAATAGGATCCATAACGGCCATGCACGGGACTTGCAGCACCTTGCATTTTCGTTCCAGCTTCCGGCGCATGGCGGCTTCCATCAAAGTATAAAGCACAGGTCCCGGGTAATCGGCAATGTCCTCAATGGCGCGTTCGAGCTGTTTTTCCGTGCGGACAAGAGGCCAGAAACGCTCGACAGGATCAATATGGTCAAATTGTGCCAGACAGGCGCGTGCCAACCCCTGCAGCGTTGTGCCTGTAGCATCGGAAATCAGATGAATGTAAAGACTCCTGACTTTCTTTTTACCCATTTTCTTTTCCCCTGTTATGTCCCGAGTTTAGAAGAGCGGAGTGACACTGTCTACTTCGCTTTAATTTTTCAGGGCTTTTGTTCCTTTTTCGGGGTTATGTGCGCTTGACCCGTCCTGCTGCTGCTTTTATAACAAGGAGATGAATGACAGGATATATCACCGGATTACAATTACAGGCGACCCGGGAAGCGGAAAGACAACGTTTGCCCGTAACGTGGCGGAACGCACGGGCTATCGTCTGATTACAACGGGCAATATGTTTCGGGCTCTGGCGATGCAAAAGGGCATTTCGGTTGCGGCACTCAACGAGCTTGCCGAAACACAGCAGGAAATTGACCGTGAGGTTGATGGTTATGTGAAGGATCTGAACGCCGCACCGGAACATCTTGTCCTTGATTCGCGTATGGCGTGGTATTTTTTGAAAAATTCCATGAAAATAAGGCTGGTGATTGACCCGGATGTGGCTGTGCAGCGTATTTTTAATGATGCAGAACGTGCCAGAAGCTGGAATGATCGTTTTCCGGATATGGACACCGCGATGAAAGAAGTCGAAAGCCGTCGCCAGAGCGAGATAAGCCGTTACAAGGCACTTTATGATGTTGATATCGGTAATGATGCCAACTTTGATCTGGTTGTGAATACCTCCCATAAAACGCGGCAGGAGGTTCTGGAGATTTTTGATAAGGCGTTTGTACAGTATAAAGCACAGTTTTGAAAAAATAGTGACCTATAAGCCAAAAAATATCCTGATTACGGGGAGCTCCAGCGGCATAGGAGCCTCTCTTGCCGTCTTTTATGCCGCGCCGGGCGTTTTTCTGGCGCTGACCGGACGCCATGCTGAAAGACTTTCCAATATTGCAATGATCTGTCGTGACAAGGGCGCTATTGTCGAGGAGGCCGTACTTGATGTGACCGATTGTCAGAAAATGAAGCAGTGGATTGAAAAACTGGATCATAACCATCCGCTTGATCTGGTTATTGCCAATGCCGGCATTTCCGGAGGGACAGGCGGTTGTGGAACAGGGGAACCGGAAGATCAGGTCAGACAGATTTTTGATATTAATCTTGGCGGCATTCTGAATACAGTCCATGCTATCTTACCCTTGATGCAAGCCAGAAAAAAAGGCCAGATTGCGCTGATGGCATCGCTGGCATCTTTTAGCGGCTGGCCCGGTGCACCTTCCTATAGTGCATCCAAAGGAGCCGTGCGTCTTTATGGAGAGGCACTTCGGAGCCGCCTGCGGACAGAAAATATTAAAGTAAATGTTATTTGCCCCGGTTTTATACAAACGCCTATGACGGCAGTGAATGATTATGCCATGCCATTTATGATGGAAGCAGATCAGGCTGCAGACTTTATTGCCAGAGGCCTTGAAAAGAACAAAGGACGCATTGCCTTTCCCTGGCAAACATATTTTATTGCGGGTTTTATAGGAATATTACCGTACTGGATATCATCAGGATTACTGAAAAAACTTCCTGAAAAACCTCCGTCATCATCAATTAATAGTTGAAATATGGTTTTTTGTATTTTTTTACTTGAGTAACCGGATAAATTAAATTACACAAAGCTATAAAAAAGCATGGCTCTTTCCCCTGCACAAAATACTGCGTACCTGTAGATTTTAAATTTAAGAAATATTTATTAATATTGGATAGCAGTTTTTAGTCATGGATGTTCATCAGGTTGAACGAAATATCGAAGTCGCCGTTAATCTTCTGAAAGCGCTTTCCAATGAAAAGCGTCTGGTTGTTATGTGTGCCCTTTACAGGGGCGAGAAAAGTGTCAGCGAACTGGGAAACATTGTCGGGTTGAGCCAGTCTGCCCTGTCGCAGCATCTGGCGCGTCTTCGCAGGGATGGTCTGGTTGATACGCGCCGCGATGCCCAGACTATTTATTACTCGACAAATTGTCAGGCCAGTAAAGCCATTCTACATACTTTATATGATATTTTTTGTCCTGCCCCTAAAGCAGAGATGTAAGACTTTCGGAAAAACTATTTTTTCTTCTTCTGTTTTTTTCCTGGTGTCGGCGCCGCCGCGACCTGATTTCTGCCATTATGTTTTGCAGTATAAAGAGCAGCATCTGCGCGCTCTATCAACTCTACAATGTCCTCTCCCGGATAATATTCTGCAACGCCTGTCGAGATGCTAATACGGCTTAACTTTTCTCCTGTATTACGGTTAATGACTTCTTTTGTCGCAATGACTTTACGAAGTGATTCGCCAACGGCGACTCCGGCATGAAGGGGCGTGTCAGGAAGAATGATTGCGAATTCCTCGCCGCCATAGCGGGCGGCAATGTCACGGCCTTTGACACCATCGGTTAATGTCCGTGCGACCAGACGCAGAACCTGATCTCCAATCTGGTGTCCAAAATTATCGTTAAAATTCTTGAAATGGTCGATATCTATCATCAGGAGAGAGAATATACCGTTATTTTCTTCGGCTTCATCGGCAACTCTTTTCAGTTCTGAATCAAAAGATTTGCGGTTGGAAAGACTGGTAAGGCCATCAGTCAGTGATTCCTTGCGGACATTATCAAGATCACGCTGTAAGTCTTCCAGCATCGAAGAGGATTTATCAAGTTGCATCTCGAGCTTTTGATTCTGGACAATCATACTCTCTGTATCTGTCATTACGGAATTTAAAATATTTTTTAGCTGATCTGTATCGTGGACATTCTCGATAAGATCGTTTACGTCGCCCAGTCTGATATTATAGTCGCTTGTGGCTGTTTTGACATCATGGACGATGCCTGTCATATCCTTGATGGCAATATTGATCTGGTTTCCGGCACGGTGAACGGCTTCTTCATCGCGGCTATTGCCAAGGAAGCGCTGGTAAAGCTCTTTGCAGCGTTCGCTGGAAATTTTTTGTTTGTTGGCAACCAGAATATCAATAGCGCGCGCAATTTCCGGACTCATGCCGGAATAATACACATACCATAATTCAAATATGTCCGGCGTAGGAGACAGGCCTTCCTTAACAGATCTGTTTAAGGATAGCTTGGCATATTCCAAAGCCTTGTCTTTATCATGGGTGTAATGCACGAATCTGATCTTTCCTTCTCCCGCAGAATATATCAGCCAAAAAACGGGAGAAAAAGTGAAAAAAATTTAAAACAGTACTCAGAAGACAGACATCTTAATATTATGATGCCTGAGATAGTGTTAATGCAAGTTAAACAGGCTGTATCTTATTCATTAATTATTTATTTTCTTTACATCCATTTGGTCTGGGCATCAATACTTTCTTTTGGAGACTGGCTTAACGCAAGCATTATGTCTTCAACTTTGTCAATAAAAGCCAGATGTTCCAGATCTTCAGGCCGTGCAAATTGATGTTTGACAATATTCTTGAGTAAGTCCAGAAGCGGTGTCCAGTATCCTTCCACATTGATAATAATGATCGGCTTATCATGGAGCCCGAGTTGCCACCATGTAAATATTTCAAAAAACTCGTCCATCGTTCCCAGTCCGCCCGGTAAAATGATAAAAGCATCGGAACGGTCAACCATCATTTGCTTGCGTTCATGCATGGACTGAACAAGGTGTAGCTCCGTCAAATTGTTATGGGCAATCTCTTTGTCGGCGATATGATGGGGGATAATTCCGATGACTTCACCGCCATGATTGAGTGCTGCATCGGAGACGATCCCCATCAGTCCGACATGGCCACCACCGAAGACAACGCGTACATTGTTTTCGGCAAGAATTTTCCCAAGGTCAGCGGCAGATTCCTTAAAAAGATCTCCGGCTTTTGAAGATGATCCGCAATAAACGCAGACACTTTTTATATGATTCAATGCGAGGTTCCTTTTATAAGTTCTGTTCTTAGTACATAATTTTTTCCATCCCAGAAAATTTCCAGAGGGATGCAATCGCGGTCTGTCACACGTAAAGACGTGGCACAGAAAAATTCTTCTGCAGCGGTTTCTGTCTCTGTTTCTGGATTAATCCGGCTGATTTTTTCCAGCCGGACAGAAGGGCGGCATAAATGCGGAGCCTCTCCTGCTTTTTCATGAACCGGGATTTTGATAAGGCTGGCTTTGGGTCTTCCGGCCTGCGGGTTTTCCGAGATTGCAATAACAATGTGAAGGTCATGGGACGCTCTATCAGCCTGTTTGCTATTCTGTATCCGCTCGATAGAAACTCCAGCCATGATCTGTTCGTCATGTCCATTGCAATCAAGATCCATTGTTTTTTCTTCGCCGTAACGCCAGAAAATTTTAGGGTAGTCGCTGGCAAGCGCGTTCATCCAGCGTGGCAGCGCTCCGAATTCACGCGGCTGATCAGATTCTTCACGCCGTTTGATGGCGGTTAGCGTTGCAATGCGGTTATCTGTCAGGGCAGACAGGCAGGAAAGCTCGGAAAGTCTGTCCAGCGCCGGTATTTCCGATAGTGCCGTTTCCCACTGGCACTGGGAATCACGATAGAGAATCCATTGTTTTTGCGCTTCAGTTAAAAGAGGCTGCGTTTTTGTATTCTGTGATTCATTCAGAGCCTTAAAAATTGCGCTCATTTCATTTTGAGCGTTCTGGTACTTCTTGTTAACGCATTCAAGCGCTGCCGCTGTGCTATTGACCTGATTGCAGGTGGTAGAAGAGCGTTGTGCCTGCGCAATATTGTCAGGAACCATTGTAAAAATCATTATGATAGCAAGAGGAATAATAGAAAAAAAGCGCATGAAATGAATCTAACCGGAAAAGAAAAAAGGATCTTATTTTTATAATAACGTATAAATACTATAACGGACAAGGCCATAACTGCGAATAATAATAAAATGCTTGATTCAAAACTCCGCTTTTATATTGATCCCCCGCTTCAGGCGCTTGCCGATATTCTGGTTTCATGGAGGATTCAGGCTGATCTGGTAACGCTGGCCGGTGTGTTTTTCAGTCTGTGCGCCTTCGGCTTTCTGGCATTGGAAGCCTATAATCCGGCGCTTTTGATGATTGTTCTGTCGCGTTTTATGGACGGACTTGATGGCGCTGTTGCGCGGCGCTCTTCAAAAGGCGCGAGTGATCTGGGCGGTTTCTACGATATTGTCTCCGATTTTATTTTCTATAGCGGGATTATCTTCTTTTTTGCCGTTGGCCGACCGGAAACAGCTCTTCCCGCCGCATTCTTATTGTTCAGCATCATGGGGAGCGCCAGTTCGTTTCTGGCCTATGCCATTCTTGCCGCCAAACGGGAAATTATTCATGAAAAGCAGGGGCAGAAATCGTTTTATTATGTGGCCGGCCTCTGTGAGGGTAGCGAAACCATTCTGTTCCTGGTTCTGATGTGTCTGTTTCCTGATTTTTTTATAGTGCTGGCGCTGGTTTTTAGTGGATTATGCTGGCTCACGACCGGAGGACGTATCTTGTTAGCAGCAAAGAATTTTTCATAGACATAAAAAAGCTTGTCTCCGCACAAAATCTGGAATATTGTCCATAATAATGAATATAAGTGCAAAACAATTTGTAATTTTTTCCGCTCTTGTTTTGGCCGCAGCGGCAGCACAGAATTTTTATTCTGAGCCTGTGAACGTCCCGTTGCTGAAACCCCGTATTCATCCTGATAAAGACCACCGAAAATTGCTGCCGATGGAAAAAGACAGTCCCTATGAGGCGATTGGAAAAATATTTGCCC
>PFTR01000029.1:0-11403 GCA_002789675.1 Alphaproteobacteria bacterium CG_4_9_14_3_um_filter_47_13
CAGATAAGACTTTACGGCGAAAATCGGATGAATAAGTCATCTTTATAATATAATCAATTTATATGATCTTGGCTATATCGTCAAGTGCCCCATTGGCAAGATTGGCGTGGCGTAGATCAGCATAATCAAGACAGACCCGTTCCTGTACGGCCTGTTCGAGACAGTCTTTGACAGTGGCAAAAACTCCTTCATATAAAATAATGTTCGTCCGGCTATTTTTAATTTGTAATTTTGGCATTGTATTGTCCCTTATCCCCCACAGTTAAGAGTTAACTTTTGTTAATTTCAATCTATAGTTGATACTTTAAGATAAATGCCAAGTATAAATTGTGTATAAAAACGGGAAAACTATAAATAAATGGAGAATATGGTTTTTCGTACCATTGAAGGGAGGGAGGACTTGTTCAGGGATTTCTTAATATTAAAAAGGCAGCAAAACGCGCAGGAGTTTCCAGAAGCAATCTTTGCAACCACATCGAGAAAAAAGCACGAGATCCTGATTTTCGCCGGGATGACAGTCCAGGGGACTGTTAAATCATAAATTCAATGACACTTGCCGCCGCCGCAATTATCTTCGCTGATCGGGCAGTCTTCGGAGCCAAAGCGTGAGCAGGTATTTGCTGTATCGGGATCGCAGAAGTGACACAGAGCGTAAGCATCACGCATTGTCAATTTTCCCTGATTGATATTAACATTCATTTTTTTGATCTGGTTGAGAGTACGGGAAAAGGTTTCTGGAGTCATACCCAGATGGTTGGCAATCATGGATTTTTTAAAAGGCAAGGTGATGTCCATATTATTACTGCCGTTTTCAATGTGCAGCTTCAGGAAGTAATAACCTAGTCGTTCGATCGGATTTTTTATCGTGATGCTGTCGATCTGCTGAATCGCTGTTTTGTAATGCCGGGTCACAATTTGTAGAAGGTTGCATGCAAACTGACTATCATTGAAAGCCTGTCGTCTTACTGTTTCAGCCGGAATCATCAGGAATCGGCAGTCCTCGGTTGTTTGTGCACCGACAGGGGATTTGCCGCCCATAAAAATCACAGCATCCATAAAAGTTTCACCTTTACCGAGTAAACGGATTGTTACCTCCGCTCCGTCCAGGCTAAAACGCTGGGTTTTAACTTTACCTTCGAGAATATAGTAAAGATTTTCCGGGGTATCACCTTGTTGCAAAATCTGCTGTCCAGCCGATATCTCTTTCATATGGGATGATGACAAGAGCGTTTGTAAACTGTTTTCACTCAGACCTTGAAAAAGGATATGGCTTTTTTCATCATTCTTACTGGTTTCTGCCAGTTTTCGGCGTCTGACCAGATCTTCAATAAATACCTCTACCGCTTTTTCAGTCATTTCTTTTCTCCGCTTGATTCAGATCAAGGTTGGTCATTCATTGTACATGCAAACATTACTATAAGGTAAAGAGTTTTTCTATGGAAGATCAATATCTTCCTTATTAGTTATGGAGTATAGAAACGATGATTGCGGAATCGGGCGGTGTCACAAAAACGGATCAGGTGCGGGCGCTTTCTTTGAGTACCCTTGCATTTACAGTATGTTTTGCGGTTTGGACAATATTCTCGATTATTGGTATCCAGATAAAAGAGGATCTGGGATTAAATGACACGCAATTCGGGTTACTGGTTGCAACGCCGATTCTGACGGGGTCTTTAAGTCGTTTGCTTCTTGGTATATGGACGGATCAATATGGCGGGCGTGTTGTTTTTACGCTGACCATGATGACTAGTGCCGTTGCAACCTATCTTTTATCTTCTGTTGAAACCTATGAAATGTTTTTGTTAGCGGCTCTGGGGGTCGGATTGGCAGGTGGTGGCTTTGCCGTCGGTATTGCCTATGTATCCCAATGGTACGGGAAAGCAAAACAGGGCACGGCGCTCGGTATTTTTGGTGTTGGTAACGTCGGGGCAGCTGTGACAAACTTTGGTGCGCCTTATTTGCTTGTGGCATTAGGGTGGGAGCAGACCGCTCAAATTTATGCCGCAATTATGTTTTCTGCTGCCATTTTGTTTTTTCTGCTTACAAAAGATGACCCCAAACTGACCGAACGTAAAGCAAACAAACAAAAACCGCGTTCTATTCTGGAACAGATGGAGCCTTTAAAAAATCTACAGGTCTGGCGGTTTTCTTTATATTATTTCTTTGTTTTTGGTGCTTTTGTTGCGCTTGCCTTGTGGTTGCCCCGCTATTATGTCGGTGTTTATGGTCTTGATATAAAAACGGCGGGTTTACTGGCTGCTGCATTTGCCTTGCCAGGATCTGTGTTTCGTGCTTTAGGTGGATGGATGTCTGACAGGTATGGCGCTCGTACCATTATGTACTGGACATTTTCAGCCAGCGTTATTGTCTGTTTCTTCCTGTCTTATCCCGCAACACATTACACGGTTCAGGGAATAGAGGGACCAATTGAATTTACTGTTTCTATTGGATTGTGGCCATTTGTTGGCCTGACCGTTATTCTCGGTTTTTTTATGTCTTTGGGTAAGGCTGCTGTTTATAAACATATTCCTGTCTATTACCCTGATCATGTTGGCGCGGTTGGCGGTATTGTCGGATTGATCGGTGGTTTGGGCGGTTTCTTTTTACCCATTGTTTTCGGTCTGATGAACGATTTGATTGGCGTATGGACAAGCTGTTTTATGTTGCTGTTTGGTATTACGGTGTTTGCCCTGCTCTGGATGCATGCCTCGATCCTGTATATGGAAGGCGCTATTGAAAAACCTCTTTGGTTACCGGAATTCAAACGTGATAAGTCGAAAAACAAAGATGCATTTTTAGCCGCTTCAAAAGGCGTAAAATTCGAGCATCAGGGATTGGTTGACTGGGATCCGGAAAATGAAGAACAATGGAATAGTTATGGTAAAAAAATTGCTTACCGGAATTTATGGATTTCCATTCCGTGTTTGCTCTGTGCCTTTGCAATATGGCTTTACTGGGGTATTATTACAGTACAGATGCTTAACCTGGGCTTCCCGTTTGCCAAGGGTGATCTGTTTTCTTTGATGGCGATTGCCGGCTTGTCCGGTGCGACATTGCGTATTCCCTCGACCTTCTTTATCCGTCTTGCCGGAGGGCGTAACACGATATTTATGACGACGGCACTATTGATTCTTCCTGCTTTTGGAACAGGCATTGCGCTTCAGGATATCAATACACCGCTTTGGGTGTTTCAGGGTCTGGCATTGTTGTCCGGTATCGGTGGTGGTAACTTTGCTTCATCCATGTCCAATATCAGTTTTTTCTTTCCCAAGAGGATGAAGGGTCTTTCACTGGGGTTGAATGCGGGGCTAGGAAATTTTGGTGTTACGACCATGCAGATTCTGATCCCGCTTATCATGACCTTTGGTATTTTTGGCGGCTCTTCAATGGTGCTTCAGGATTATAGCGGCACCTTGATCGGGAAAATTCCGGCAGGCACGGAAACGTATATTCAAAACGCCGGATTTGTCTGGCTCATTCTACTGATTCCATTATCTATCGCTGCATGGCTGGGCATGGATAATATTCGCGCCAAACATGTTTCGCCTGAATTAGGCGCACCGCCGATGGCATTTTTTCAGATTGGCGTTATGCTTACCATAGGGTTGATAACTGCGGCTGTTGGTCTTTGGTTGATATTACCGGAAAGTGCGAATGGCTCTGGATGGAATATTAGCAAATATATCGTTCTGCCCGGTGTTATTGCGGCAACGGTGTTTCTGCTTAAAATGTTTCCCGGAGAGACGGGTCGAAATCTAAAACATCAATACCGGATTTTCAAGCATCCCCATACATGGGTTATGACGGTTCTTTATACCATGACGTTTGGATCGTTTATCGGGTTTGCGGCGGCTTTTCCTTTAGCAATCAAAGTGATTTTCGGCTTTCAACATATTATGGGAGAAGACGGTATAATAATGCATGATTTGTCTAACCCGAACGGGCCGAGTGCTTTGATGTATGGCTGGATGGGCGCATTTATTGGTGCTTTGATCAGACCCGTTGGCGGCTGGATTGCCGACAGGATTGGTGGCGCACTGGTAACGCAGATATGCTCGGTTGTTATGGTGGTCAGTGCGTTAGGGGTTGCCTATTATATGAAGGCGGCTTACGGATCAGAAACACCGGAAATATATTTTGTGCCGTTTTTACTCCTGTTTCTCGTTCTATTTACGGCAACAGGAATCGGTAATGGATCGACCTTCCGTACTGTTGCCATGATATTTGATAAGGAGCAGGCAGGGCCGGTTCTGGGCTGGACTTCTGCGGTGGCAGCTTATGGTGCCTTTATTATTCCTCATGTTCTGGGCGAACAGATTAAATTGACAACGCCGGAAGTTGCTCTTTACAGTTTTGCCACTTTCTATGGTTTCTGTGTTCTTCTGAACTGGTGGGCTTATTTGCGTCCCGGTGCAAAGCATAAAAATCCGTAAAATGAATAGAGGTTGATTCAAATCAAGGAAGCATTTTTGCGATAGTGACAAAATAAGGATAAATTTATCAGGAGCATCGTATGAGCTACTTTTTAGATCGATTAATGTTTTTTAAGCACGAGAAAGAAGATTTCTCGGATGGCCATGGTGTCACCAGTTCGGAAAACCGGAAATGGGAAGATGCCTACCGGAATCGCTGGGCGCATGACAAAATTGTACGTTCAACACATGGCGTGAATTGTACCGGCTCCTGTTCATGGAAAATCTATGTTAAGAACGGTCTTATTACCTGGGAAACACAGCAGACAGATTATCCTCGTACACGGCCTGATTTGCCTAATCACGAGCCACGTGGCTGTGCCCGTGGGGCGAGTTACAGCTGGTATATCTACAGCGCCAACCGTCTGAAATATCCGATGATTCGCAAAAGGCTTTTAAAGCATTATCGTGAGTTAAAGGTGATCCATAGTGATCCGGTTAAAACATGGGAAGCGCTACAGGCAGATGAAACCCGTCGCCGCGATTACCAGAAAGTGCGCGGGCAGGGAGGGTTTGTTCGTGCAACATGGGATGAAGTTTATGAGATTACCGCCGCCGCCAATATCTATACTATAAAAAAATATGGTCCTGACCGGGTTGTCGGATTTTCTCCAATTCCGGCGATGTCTATGGTCTCTTATGCTGCCGGTTCCCGTTATCTATCACTTCTTGGTGGTGCCTGTCTGAGTTTTTATGACTGGTATTGTGATTTACCACCCGCTTCACCACAGACATGGGGCGAGCAGACAGATGTACCGGAAAGTGCGGACTGGTATAATTCCGGTTTTATAATTATGTGGGGGTCGAATGTCCCGCAGACGCGTACCCCTGATGCACATTTTATGACCGAGGCGCGTTATAAGGGAACACAGATCGTAACGGTTACGCCGGATTATTCGGAAGCATCAAAGTTCGGAGATATCTGGCTGAATCCGACACAGGGGACGGATGCCGCGATGGGTATGGCGATGGGGCATGTGATTCTGAAAGAATTTCATATTGACCGTACCTGTGAATATTTTGATGAGTATTGCCGCACTTATACTGATATGCCGTTTCTTGTCATGCTTGACAAAAAAGACGGTCATTATGTACCAGGACGGATGCTGCGTGCCTCTGATCTTGATAAAGATATGGGCGAGAAAAATAATCCGGAATGGAAGACCGTTGCGTTTGACGAGAATACCGGACAGCCTTTTGCGCCGTTAGGATCCATTGGTTATCGCTGGGGCGAGGACGGCAAGTGGAATATTGCGCCGGGTAAAGAAAAATTGCAAAAAACCCTGCTGGGAAGCGAAGATAAAGTCGTTTCTGTGGCATTTCCTTACTTTGGAGGCAACACCCATGAAACCGGCTATTTTGCGCCAAACAGTCAGCAGGATATTCTGTTTCATAATTTGCCTGTTCGGACGCTGAAAACAAAAGAAGGCGAAATACAGGTTGCCACGGTATTTGATTTAATGTGTGCAAATTATGGTATTGATCGTGGACTGGGAGGTGATCATGTTGCCTCTTCCTATGATGATGACAAACCCTATACGCCGGCATGGCAGGAAAAAATTACCGGTGTTTCTCGCGATCAGGTTATAAAAGTGGCGCGTGCTTTTGCCAAAAATGCTGAAATTACGAAGGGCAAGTCGATGATTATCATCGGAGCCGCGATGAATCACTGGTATCACATGGATATGAATTACCGTGCCTGTATCAATATGCTGACATTCTGCGGCTGTGTGGGGCAGTCTGGTGGCGGTTGGGCGCATTATGTCGGGCAGGAAAAGTTACGGCCTCAGATGGGGTGGCTACCATTAGCTTTTGCGCTGGACTGGGTCAGACCGCCGCGCCAGCAGAATGGGACATCTTTTTTCTATGCCCATACAGATCAGTGGCGCTATGAAACATTGAAACTCTCCGAGATTCTTTCACCCATAGCAGATAAGGATGAATGGAAGGGGACACTGATTGACTGTAATATCCGTTCTGAACGCATGGGCTGGCTTCCTTCTGCGCCACAATTACAGGTTAATCCGCTCGAGATTGTAAAGCAGGCGGAAAAATCCGGAAAGGATCCCGTAGATTATGCAATTCAAGGCTTGAAATCCGGTGATTTGCGGATGTCATGTGAAGATCCGGATCACCCGGACAACTGGCCACGGAATATGTTTGTATGGCGTTCCAATCTTCTTGGTTCATCCGGTAAAGGACATGAGTATTTTCTAAAGCATTTATTGGGAACGCAGCATGGTGTTCAGGGGAAAGATTTAGGTCAGGATGGCGCGCAGAGTGTAATTGAAGCTGTCTGGCATGATAAAGCGCCGGAAGGCAAACTTGATCTGGTGGTGACACTTGATTTTCGTATGTCTACAACCTGCGTTTATTCGGACATCGTTTTGCCAACAGCAAGCTGGTATGAAAAAAATGATATGAACACTTCGGACATGCACCCGTTCATTCATCCGCTTTCCGAGGCGGTCGCGCCCGTCTGGCAGAGCAAATCAGACTGGGAAATTTATAAAGGTCTTGCAAAAAAAGTTTCTGAAATGGCACTGGGGCATCTCGGCGTGGAAAAAGATCTTGTCCTGACACCGATTATGCACGATACGGCAGGAGAGCTTGCACAGGCAATTGACGTAAAGGACTGGAAACGCGGTGAGTGCGACCTTGTTCCCGGGAAAACTGCCCCCGCCATCAAAGTGGTTGAGCGTGATTATCCCAATCTTTATAAGCACTTTACATCGTTGGGCCCCTTGCTGGAAAAAATAGGCAATGGCGGGAAGGGGATTGCGTGGAATACCGAACATGAAGTTGATTTCCTGAAAAAGTTAAATGGTGTCCGAAACGGGCTGGCAAAAATTGAAAGCGATATTGATGCCTGTGAAGTGATTTTAAGCCTTGCACCGGAAACAAATGGGGAGGTGGCGGTAAAGTCATGGGCAGCGCTCAGTAAAATTACCGGACGTGACCATACGCATCTGGCCTTGCCCAAAGAAGACGAGAAATTGCGTTTTCGGGATCTTCAGGCGCAGCCGCGTAAAATCATCTCTTCGCCAACATGGAGCGGGCTGGAGTCCGAGCATGTCAGTTATAATGCCGGCTATACCAATGTTCACGAATATATTCCGTGGCGGACGCTGACCGGACGGCAGCAGCTTTATCAGGATCATCCATGGATGCGGGCATTTGGTGAAACGCTGGTGACTTACAGGCCGCCAATCAACACCCGCACAGTGCAGGATATGATGGACAAGCATGGTAAAGAGTGTGCGGCGATCACGCTGAACTTTATCACACCACACCAGAAATGGGGTATTCACTCCACTTATTCTGATAACCTGCACATGCTGACTTTGTCACGAGGCGGACCGATTGTCTGGCTTTCCGAAGTGGATGCTGCAAAAGTTGATGTGAAAGATAATGACTGGGTTGAGGTGTTTAATAATAATGGCGCACTGGTGGCACGTGCTGTGGTGAGCCAGCGTGTCAATGAGGGCATGATCCTGATGTATCATGCGCAGGAAAAAATTGTGAATACGCCGGGCAGTCAGATTACGCAGGCACGTGGCGGTATTCACAATTCTGTCACACGGGCAACGGTCAAACCAACACATATGATTGGTGGTTATGCTCAACAATCTTACGGTTTTAACTACTATGGCACAGTTGGCTCCAACCGCGATGAATTTGTCATCGTGCGCAAGATGGCAAATGTTGACTGGCTTGAAGGAGAAGCAGCAGAATGAAAGTCAGGGCGCAAATCGGCAAGGTTCTTAATCTTGATAAATGCATAGGCTGCCATACTTGTAGTGTTACTTGCAAGAATGTATGGACATCGCGCGAAGGCGTGGAGTATGCGTGGTTTAATAATGTTGAAACCAAACCTGGTGTTGGCTACCCTAAGGAATGGGAAAATCAGGTAAAATGGAATGGCGGCTGGAAACGTAAAGATAATGGTAAGATAGAGCCAAAAATAGGCGGACGCTGGCGAGTGTTGGCGAAGATTTTTGCCAATCCCGATATGCCGGAAATCGACGATTATTACGAACCGTTCACGTTTGATTATGACCATGTTCAAAATGCACCGGAGTCAAAAACGCCCCCGGTAGCAAGACCGCGTTCTCTGATTACAGGTCAGCGGATGGAAAAAATAAACTGGGGTCCGAACTGGGAGGAAATTCTTGGTACTGAATTCGAACATCGAAAAAAAGATTATAATTTCCGCAATATCGAGACAGAAATATACGGTCAGTTTGAAAATACATTTATGATGTATTTGCCACGATTGTGCGAACATTGCCTGAATCCGACCTGTGTTGCAGCCTGTCCACAAGGCTCTATTTACAAGCGTGAAGAAGACGGGATTGTCCTGATTGATCAGGACAAATGCCGTGGCTGGCGCATGTGTATTTCCGGATGCCCTTATAAGAAAATTTATTACAACTGGAAAAGCGGCAAAGCCGAAAAATGTACATTCTGTTACCCACGGATTGAAAATGGCGAGCCGACAGTGTGTTCTGAAACCTGTGTTGGCCGTATTCGTTATCTCGGCGTTATGCTATATGATGCAGATCGTATTGAAGAGGCGGCTTCAGTAGAGGATGAAGAAGATCTGTATCAGGCACAGCTTGATATTTTCCTTGATCCAAACGATCCGGAAGTGATTAAACAGGCACGTAAGGATGGTATTCCGGATAACTGGATGGAGGCGGCGCGTCGTTCTCCGGTTTATAAAATGGCGATGGAATGGAAGGTTGCCTTTCCGTTGCATCCTGAATATAGAACGTTGCCAATGGTCTGGTATATTCCGCCGCTTTCCCCGGTACAGAATGCCGCGCAGGCTGGCAAAGTGGCAATGGCCGATAACGGCATTATGCCGGATATTGAATCGCTGCGTATTCCGGTGAAGTATCTTGCGAACCTGTTGACGGCGGGTAAAGAAGAACCGGTTGTTCTCGGTCTTAAACGTATGATTGCCATGCGCCATTATATGCGGAGTAAACTGGTGGAAAATAAGCCGGATAAATCTGCTCTTGATCTTGTCGGCCTGACTGAAGATCTGGTTGAGGATATGTACAAATACATGGCAATTGCAAATTATGAAGATCGGTTTGTCATTCCGACGGGACACCGCGAAGAAACACTGGATGCCTTCGGTGAAAGCGGTGGCTGTGGGTTTACTTTTGGCAATGGCTGCTCGCCACACAGCAATAGCGGTGATATGTTTGAATCCGTCAAGCAAACACGCGGACGTAGCGGGTCTGGAAAAGATAACCGTGTCAATACACTGTTTACCAACAAAGATTATATTCAGGGAGGAAAATCAGGCAGCGGCTGTGGTAGTGGCAGTTGCGGCAGTAAAGGCAGTGGAGGTTGCGGATGACAATGGATCAACATATGAACGGTTATACACTAAAAATAATCGGTGCCTTAATGACATATCCGACGGCTGAATTACAGCAGGCGGCATCAGAAATGGCAGAAATCCTGAAACAGGAAAGCTGGCTTTCCGGTAAGATATTGAAAGAACTTGAAAGCTTTATTGCGGATATTGCGGTACAGGACTTACTGGATTTACAGGAAAACTACGTGTCCCTGTTTGATCGCACTCCTTCTCTTTCATTGCATTTATTCGAGCATGTCCACGGGGATTCCCGTGATCGGGGTCAGGCATTGGTAGAGCTGGATATGCTTTATCGTGAAATCGGACTGGAAAATATTTCTGAACATACACCGGACTTCCTGCCCTTATTCCTTGAATATTTATCGCAAATTTCTTTGAATCAGGCGCGGCATAATCTGGATGGCGCAATTGATGTGATTGCCGTTGTGGGTGAGAGACTGAAAAAACGAAGCAGTCCTTATGCTGTTTTATTTGAATCCCTGAAAGAGGCAGCCTCAAGTAAGCCAGATGAGAAAAAGCTGGCGGCGGCTCTAAAGGCACATGATGGTACACCGCTAAGTCAGGACGAAATGGATGAGGCGTGGGAAGAGCAGTTTGCCTTTGATAATCCTGATGTTGGGCAAAGTGGTTGCCCGAAGGCGCAAGACATGCTGGCTCGTATCAATGAAGACTTGCCCAAAACGGAGGCGCGGAAATGACTTTTGATCTTAATTTTTTTCTGTTCCAGATTCTACCGTATATATCGCTGTCGATATTACTTCTGGGAAGCATTATTCGTTTTGACCGTGACCCTTACACATGGCGTACAAAATCAAGTCAGCTCCTGCGTAAGAAGCAATTGATGTGGGGCAGTAATTTGTTTCATATCGGGATACTTGTTGTTCTGGCTGGCCATGCCGTTGGATTACTAACGCCGATTGTTGTGTTTGATACGTTAAGAATTTCCCATGGTTTTAAACAGATTATGGCGATGTCAATAGGCGGCCTTGCCGGATTTATGTGTCTGGTTGGCCTTTTGTTGCTACTCCATCGCCGTTTGTTTGATCCGCGTATTCGGGCAACAAGTTCGTTTGCCGATATTGCCGTATTATTTCTTCTTCTCGCGCAACTGTTGCTGGGTTTGTGGACAATCACGATCTCGATGAAACATCTGGATGGTTATGAGATGGTAAAATTCATGAATTGGGCGCAGTCGATTGTTACCTTCAAGGGTGGCGCTTCTGAATATATCCGTGATGTCCATCTTGTCTTTAAGTTACATTTGACGCTGGGGATGTTTATTTTCCTGATCTTTCCGTTTACACGACTGGTGCATGCATGGAGTGCACCTGTTTTTTATGTCTTCCGTCGTCAGTATCAAATCGTCCGTCGAAGGGAGCGTTAAAACAATGTCCCTTGCCCCCGGAGTTTCTGTTAATGGTCTAAAAATTACGATTGAGCAGATTAATGAAGAAGTACAGTACCATCCTTCCGATAGTCTTCTTGATGCAAAATATCAGGCGATGAGGGCACTTGTGATTAGAGAACTTTTGATTC
>PFTR01000029.1:11414-14431 GCA_002789675.1 Alphaproteobacteria bacterium CG_4_9_14_3_um_filter_47_13
CCTGAGGCTGACGTTGATACCTGCCGCCATTATTACGAAAGTAATAAAAAGCGTTTTTATACGGCACCTCTTTTTCAGGTCTCTCACATCTTTTTTCCTGCACTTCCCAGTGATGATGAAGAGCGTGCGAAGGCGCGGATAAAAGCAGAGGATGTTTTAAAGCAGATTCAGGAAAAGCCGTCTTTGTTTGAAAAGATGGCAAAAAAACATTCCTCCTGTTCATCTGGAAAAGAAGGGGGACATTTAGGACAGTTGACAAAAGGACAAACTGTTCCTGCTTTTGAAGCTTCCTTACAAAAGATGCAGGCTGGAGATTTAAGTACCGAGCCGGTGGAGAGTGAAGTCGGGTTTCATATTATTAAAGTTCACGAACGTGAAGACGGGCGGTTGCTTCCTTTTGAGAATGTCAAAGACTGGATCGCCGATTTTTTAAAGCAGCAAAGCTGGCAACGTGCTGTCAGTCAATACATCCAGATTCTTGCAGGTAATGCCCAGATTAGTGGTTTCCAACTTAAAAGTGTAGACACCCCTCTGGTTCAGTAAAAAAATCAAAAGATAATATTAAGTTGATCAGGATCAAGGGGTTTTAATACCTTTGAAAGCTATAACAAAATATGGCTGAAAATACTCATTCAAATGATCTGCTTGTAAAATATGGTGTAACGGTACCTCGTTATACTAGCTATCCGACGGCACCGCATTTTCGTCATCATCCGCCGGAATCCTATGTGGCTAGTTTGCTGAATAGCCAACCCCAAGAAATGCCTTTTTCATTGTATTTTCATATTCCGTTTTGCAGGCAGCTCTGTCATTATTGTGGTTGTTTTACCAAAGTCATCAACCATGATGAACCGATGCAAAGCTATTTACGGCTTCTTATCAGCGAGATTCATCTTGCTGGAGAACTTATCGGGTATAAACCAAGGGTCAGCCATATTCATTTCGGTGGCGGCACACCGAATATTTTGTCGCCGAAAGATTTACAAGATGTTCTGGATGCCGTCAGCAAGAACTTTAAGGGACTTGATCAAGCTGAAATTGCGATGGAGATCGACCCGCGCTTGCTGAGTGAGGAAAAAGTGAACGGCTATACTGCGTTGGGGCTGAACCGTGTTAGTCTTGGCGTTCAGGATTTTCAAAATAATGTACAACGGGCAATGAACCGTATTCAGCCTTATGAAACGATTGAGCGTTGTATGGAATGGTTAAGAAACGCTGGAATAAAAAATATCAATTTTGATCTGATGTACGGTCTGCCGCTGCAGACGGTGGAAGGCATTGAAGATAATATCGATAAAGCGTTATCTTTATCGCCAGATCGGATTGCTTTATTTGGCTATGCGCATGTGCCGTGGATGAAGCCACATCAAAAACTGCTGGAAAAATATGAATTGCCAGATAGTGCTGCCCGCTTTGAACAACAGAAACGGGCGCAGAACAGGATAATAGAAAACGGTTATCAGGCTATCGGTATGGATCATTTTTCCCTTCCGGATGATGCGCTCTGTACTGCCCACCGCGATAAGAGTCTAAGACGGAATTTTCAAGGGTATACGACAGATAATTCAGATGTTGTTCTTGGCTTTGGTTTGTCTGCCATCAGTAGTTTCCCGCAGGCCTATATTCAGAACACGAGCGATATTACAGTATATAAGGATAGGCTGACAAAAGGTGCTTTAGCAACCGTCAAAGGCTGCATTTTGAGCGAAGACGATAAAATGCGGCGAGACATTATCCAGAACCTGATGTGCAATTTTGAAGCGGATCTCGGTGCAATATGCCGCAAATACAGGATGGATACAGATATTCTCGCACAAGCTCTTGATGGTTTGAAGGATATGATTGAGGACTTTCTGGTTGCTATGAATGGTTATCATCTAAAAGTTACAGAAAAAGGCCGTCCGTTTGTCCGTATAGCTTGCATGCATTTTGACAGCTATATTACCGCACAGAATGAAAATGCGGCACGCCACAGCAAAGCTGTTTGAATATCTGCTTTTATATAACTCTTAACAAGGTTTATCGCGGTCATCAATGTCGCAGAAATCTGATAGTTTTTCTGTGTTCATGACAATAATTTGCCGTCCTTGCTGGACAACGCCATATGGTTTTAACTTTGCCAGCGCGCGTGAAAAGGTTTCCGGCTGGATATTCAGACGACGGGCGATCAAAGATTTATCATAAGGCAGTTCAACCGCGATGTTACTTGTCTGTTCTGGCGGGCATAGTCGCAGCAGGAAAGCGCCTATACGTTGCGGCGCACTTTTGACCGTCACCTGTTCTATTTGTTGGATCAGGGAATGCTGCCGCGCTGATATTGAGCCAAGGATATGCAGGGCAAAATCACTGTCTTCTTTAATCTTGTTTACAAATAATGTACGCGGAATTTCGAGCACCTCTGTTTTCTCAACAGCTTGCGCATTAACCGGATATACCTGCCTTGAACTAAAGACGGCGGCTTCAGCAAATGTTTCGCCGGGCGCAAAAACATTGATGATGGCTTCTTCCCCTTCCCGTGTCATGCGATAGAGTTTGACCCAGCCCTCAATGATTAGAAAAAAAGAATGAGCCTTATCATTCAAAGCAAATATTTCCTGCTTATTCTTAAAAGACTTAAAAAGACTCTTGGTGGCTATATCTTGAATATGCCTTTTTTCAACATGCTGAAATAAAGGCGTTCTTGCCAGTATGCGCTGACGTTTTTCTATGTCTTCTGCAGCTTCCAATAGAGGTCTCCATTTTCTTTTGTCCCTTTATTGCTGAAACAAGACAGTTAACACAAGGGTTTTCGAGTGTAACGCCATAATTATCCATCGTTAGCATAGGACATTCCATGCAATGCTTAAAATCGATCAATGTTAAGTGATCACTAATTGTAATATTGCCCTTAAGATGTGATTTTCCTCCTATAAGACACTCTTTTTCCAGATGTACATTCAGAGGTGGTCCCAGAAAATCGGACATGTTGCTAAGGTGGAATTCTGACATTAAAACGAAAGGGATCTACCGATATGACA
>PFTR01000110.1:0-421 GCA_002789675.1 Alphaproteobacteria bacterium CG_4_9_14_3_um_filter_47_13
CACCGCCGCCGTTATTGATGTGTTTGGTCAATAAAGCGAGTTCCGAATCGAAAAAGTCCTTTTTAGGACCGGCAATGATGAGAACGGAAACGTCCGCCGGAATTGAGTCGGCACCCGCTAACTGAATCTCGGAAACATCGTAATTCTGTTCGAGAATCGCTTCTTTCGCTTTGGCAAAACCGTCACGCTCCGACGAATTAATGTCCGACTCGCCGTGTCCGGTGACAAATGCGATTTTCTTGTTGCCTTCGCGAGTCACTTTGATAATGGCATTGGTAATTGATTCTTCGGAGGCGGTGGGAACTTGTTCCTCTTTTCCTTCACAGAGAACGACAAGATAGCCGTAATTTTTCACTTTATACTTTTTTGCGATCGTCGGTTTTTCGTCCGGATCGACAATTTCCCATGTCAGCCGTTTGGT
>PFTR01000110.1:471-11209 GCA_002789675.1 Alphaproteobacteria bacterium CG_4_9_14_3_um_filter_47_13
CTTTGCTTTTTCTACAACCTATATCCTGTAAAATCCTCTATTCGAAACGTTCCCGCTATGCTCTTGAGTAGAAACAAAATAATGATTGAGAAAAAAAAGAAAATTGAACTTTTTTTCTACCTGTTTATTGCACTGAACATCGCGCCCCTTTTAGGCATTGTTGTAAAAATTGTCGACTTTCACACGATTGCTTTTTTTTACTGGATTGAATGCGCTCTTGTTGCCATTTTGGCTGTTGCAATCTATGCCAGATATCTGATTATTTTTTTCCTTTTATCGGCCTCCATGGGAGGAATTATTTATTTAGCCAACCCGTTACACTTTGCTAACTTATCAGCGCTACTGGTTTTCTGGTGTCTTTATAGTATTTGCTGGCTGATATATATAGAAATTGGAAAATCTGATTATGGACAGATTTTAAGGCGGCTTTCCCCCGGCGGACAATTATGTTTCTATCTTGCTTTTATGAGTATTGCTATATTGCTGTGTTTCTTTATTACAACACTTATAGAAGGAAGCTGGCATCCAAAGACAAATGCGTCCTCTTTCTATAAAACACTTCTTAGTATTTCCATTCTTGTTCCAACAATTTCCATGGGAATGCTTAAGATCATAGATATGATCGGGCAAAAGCATTTTATCAATTTTCTTCTGGGAACCTATCATCATCCCGTTGAACGAAAACACATTGTACTTTTTCTGGATATGGTCGGCTCTTCCGCAATGGCTGAAAAACTCGAGGCCAAACAGAGTATGAAGCTCATCTCGAATTTTATTTATGATAGCAGCTATATTTTCAGAATACATGGTGGCGATGTTTTAAATTATACAGGCGATGGTCTGGTTGTTTTATGGCCGATCCATAAAGCCGATGCGGCCCTTAATGCCGTCTATAAATTGCGCAGTCATTTTTCATCCCGACCAATACGAGCAGACTACTGGAAAAAATTTGGCATAATACCTAATTTTCGTATCGGAATTCATGCAGGCTCAGTCATACTCAGCCAAATCGGTGAAGAAAAACTTTTTATCGGCTTATACGGCGATGTTGTGAATACAGCAGCAAGGCTGGAACAAATGAATAAAGAAACAAAAACCTCTGTGCTTCTTTCTTCCGAAGTCATACACGGACTAAGCCAGTCATGGCGTACCCTGTTAAAACCATTGGGAGAAAAAGAAATCCGTGGACGAGATGAAAAAATAAATGTTTATTCTCTCTATCAGGATGTTTAGGGAGCTATTTTATGACACTGAAATTACCAAGAATAATCGGGCATCGCGGTGCCATGGGATATGCGCCGGAAAATACAATTGAGTCGGTACAGACAGCGGCAGAGATGGGGGTCCAGTGGGTCGAGCTTGATGTAAAACTGACCAAAGATGATATACCGATTATTTTTCATGACGAGACGCTGGAGCGGACAACAAATGGCTCCGGCCTTGTCGCACAAACCTTATACGAAGATATTGCAAATCTTGAAGCAGGAAGCTGGTTTGGTGATAGTTTTGCAGGCATTAAAATCCCGACACTGGAAGAAATGTGCGAAGCGCTTATACATCTTGATCTGGGGCTTAATCTTGAAATCAAACCCTGCCCCGGTCGAGAAAAAGAAACGGCGGAAGTAGCGCTTGATCACCTTTCACGTATCTGGGACAATCATGATAATCTGCTGATCTCCAGCTTTTCTCATGTGAGTCTGGAAACGGCGATGGAAATGGCAGCAGACTGGCGGCGTGGTCTTCTTATTGATGAATGGCCGGAAAACTGGAAGGATCTGGCCGATTATCTACAGGTCAGCGTCCTTAATATTAATGGTAATGAATGCACCCGTGAGCAGGTTGAAGCCATTATTGATATGGACTACCCTATTCTTGCCTACACCATTAACGATCCGCAACGCGCCCGTATCTTGCAAAGCTGGGGAGTTGATGGCGTTTTTACAGATGTTCCCGATATCATTCAGGAGTCCCTGTTGACGATCCACTAACCCTTGTTAAAAGGAATAAATGCTATGAAAATTCTTGCGGAATTCAAAGAATTTGCCATGCGCGGCAATGTTCTTGATCTGGCCATAGGTATCGTCATTGGAACAGCCTTTGGTGCCATTACAAATTCCCTTGTCAAGGATATCATTATGCCCCCGATTGGTGCGCTTATGGGTAAAATGGATTTCAGCAATATGAAACTTGCCATCATTCAGGCCACAGCCGAATCCGAAGCTGTTACTATCAATTATGGACTGTTTATCCAGACCCTTATCAATTTTATTATTGTTGCCTGGGCTATGTTTATGATGATAAAAATCATGAACAGTCTGAAAAAGAAAGAAGAAACCACACCGAAAGCGCCCCCTGCTACGCCGCCGAAACAAGAGATTCTTCTGGAAGAAATCAGAGACCTGCTCAAAGAGAGGAAATAACCTCCTTCCTCATATTAATCACCGTCATCATCAGACCACTGCGAAACAGGGATTCCAGGGTAACTTAACCTTGGTATAAATCCTATCTGGCTTTATAATAAGAGCTGTTAGACACAGTCCTCATGATGATGATCCGAAAATTTTTCAAAAATCTCTCTTTCACCCGTAGCGATATCGGCCTTATTGCGCTGGTCGCGCTTTATGTCCTGATTGGTTATATCATTGCATTCCGCTATGAGGCGCTTGGCTTTTATAATCCGGTCATGTACGTGCGTACGGGCATTGATTTTACCAAAGTTCTGCTCATGGGCTATCTCGTTTTCTGGGGACTATGGACATTTTATGTAATGATTTTTGTGCGTCCGGCAAAGCTTAAAGACTATCTCTGGCAGGATTTACAGAGAAACGCGCTGAACCTACAGCGCTATAAACAGGCGATTCCGGTTTTTCTTGCCTTTATCGTTATGCTTTCCACCTTTACCAGCTTAAAAACGATGATCCCTTACGTCCACCATTTTTCATGGGACATTCCGCTTGCTGATCTGGATGCCCTGTTGCATGGCGGCAAAGACCCGTGGCGCTGGCTGCATCCTGTTTTGGGATATCCTTATATTACGCAGGCGATCAATGTCGTTTATAATTTCTGGCTGCTGGCACTGTATCTGGTTCTTTACGCGCAATTGCTCCGTCTGAAAGATCCACAGACGAGAATGCAGTTTTTTTACACCATGGTTTTATGCTGGGCTATTAACGGATCTTTTCTGGCAATGATTTTTTCTTCAGGGGGTCCCTGCTTTTTTGATGAAATTACCGGTTTAGACCGCTTCCAGCCTCTGATGGACTATTTACAGAGCGTCGGCAGCGAAGATCATCAAATCTGGGCGCTGATAAATCAGGACAATCTGTGGCAGGAATATAGCGAAAAAGCGCACGGCATCGGTGCTGGAATTTCCGCCATGCCCAGTATTCATGTTGCCACGGCTCTTATTTTTATGCTGGTGGGGCTGCGCAGCAACAGATTCTGGAAGATCGCGTCTATTTTATTCTTTATCACGATTATGCTTGGTTCGGTTCATTTGGGCTGGCATTACGCTATTGACGGTTATGTGGCAATCCTGACAACCCTGCCCCTCTGGTTTTTTAGCGGCTGGCTTATTAAAAAACTGTCACGAATATAATTTTCTTGCATCTCTTATGAAAAAATTGTTACAACTGATTTTAACAAAGGAGAATGTTATGGAAGAAAATAATAATAATCAAACTGAACCTGATACTTCTGCACCAGAAGAGGAATATATCGAAATAACACAAGATGAAAAAAATAAAGTCAGAAAAAATATGACACATATTGTCACAGCTATGGCTGGGCTGACACTACTTTTTGCTAGCGTGAGTTATCTGGCAAATACATCATGGGATGACACTGTGGACACCTATAATAGAACATTCAATTCTGCAACAGAAAACCTGCAGCATATGACCCCAGAGGAGTTAAAAGAGCTTCCCCCTGGAGTTAATAATACAGCAAATGATTTTAAACCGTAAAGAACGACCATAAAAGTTATTGTAGCCCCTTCCTTCTGGAAGAGGGCTATTTTTTTATGGTCAGGGCTACATCATATCCATCCTCACAAGCATAGCAAAAATATCTTGTGGCTGGCTTGGGCTCCTTGCATGGTCAGCGATCTGCTGAACGAGTCCCACATCACAATCGACCAACAAATATTCTGCACTCAATTCTTCGATCCGCCGACCAAGCCTGTGTGCAATCCGCTGTGATCCATTGTGTGTAATAAACCAGCCATATCAAGCGCATCCGGGAATCTCATGTTCTGAATCTCCACCGGGTTAAGGAGTTTCAAGCTTTTAAATGACCCTGCTATTGCAGAAAAACGGCATGATGTGGTGAGACTGTATATGAACCCGCCGGAATGGACGCTGGATCGGACACAACACTATCGAAAGAGGTCATTGTGGCAAACAAGTGTTAAAATCAATCTATCAGGAAATGGTGGGCGGTGACGGGCTCGAACCGCCGACCCTCTCGGTGTAAACGAGATGCTCTTCCAGCTGAGCTAACCGCCCATTCCTGATTTCTGTTATCAATAATCATTTCTTCTGTAGAAATCAAGCTTTTATACATTTAAATTCGCTTGTTTTTAAAGCTCCTTGCAAATAAAAGCTGTCTATAAAAAAACTCCGGCTTCCAGTTTCCCGGATCCGGAGTTCATTTTCAAATAAAATTGTCAGGCTCAATTATTTTTTGTTGACGGCTTCTTTCAACTCTTTACCAGCTTTGAATTTAGGCTGTTTGGAGGCTGCAATTTTAATCGCTTCGCCGGTGCGTGGGTTACGGCCTGTTGTCGCAGCGCGTTGTGCCACTGTAAATGTACCAAAACCAACAAGACGAACTTCACCGCCTTTTTTCAGTGTTACTTTAATGCTATCGAAAATCGCTTCTACTGCAGCTTGTGCTTTTGTTTTCGGCAGATCGGCTTTTTTCGCAACTTCGTTTACCAGTTCTTGCTTATTCATAAGGAACCCCTTTGTTTATTTATGTTAGCAATAAATTTAAAATCGACAGTTCTTTCCAGAATTTTTATAGGCTGAAAAAAACAGGATGAAAGTCGATGAGATGCCCCTAATGCAGGCGTAGCAACAGCTTCCAACGAATCATTTATACGCGTATCCTTTTATAGATTCAATGACGAATTACGTCTTCGCCCTTGTTTTCTGCTGTTTTTGCGGCAATAGGCTCGATTTTTCCATCATTTTCCGGCAAAATCGGCTCAGGGAGGCGCGTCAAAGCATGAGACAGCACTTCCTCAATTACACTTACAGGAACAATCTCGATATCTCTTTTGACCTTGTCCGGAATGTCCAGAAGGTCTTTTTCGTTTTCTTTCGGAATCAAAACCTTTTTGATACCGCTCCTGTGCGCAGCCAGAAGCTTTTCCTTAAGCCCCCCGATCGCCGTCACATAGCCCCGTAAATTAATCTCGCCCGTCATCGCGACATCCTTGCGAACTTCAATACCGGTCAGCGCCGAGATAATCGCCGTAGTCATCGCCGCGCCTGCTGAAGGGCCATCTTTGGGCGTAGCCCCTTCCGGCACATGAACGTGAATACTGGTTTTTTCAAGGTCTTCATAACGGATCCCAAACAGTGCTGCTCGTGATTTTGTCAGCATTTCAGCAACAGTTACAGATTCTTTCATGACCTCCTTGATGTTACCCGTTGTTGTAACCTTACCATCTTTTCCGCGCATCGTGACCGCTTCAATCGACAGTAAATCTCCGCCAAACTCCGTGTAAGCAAGACCATTGACAACCCCGACGCGATCCTTTTCTCCCGCTTCACCATAGCGGAATTTCCGGATACCGGCATAAGTTTCAATATTTCTTACGGTAAGCGCAATCTTCTTTTTGCCCCGCATCAGAATATCCTTGATGGCCTTACGGCAAAGATTGGCAATTTCACGTTCCAGATTCCGGACACCAGCTTCCCGCGTATAGTAACGGATCAGATGACGAATCGCCGGATCATTGACAGAGAATTCCCCTCTTTTCAGTCCTGCAGCATCCATCTGTTTTTTCAGCAGATGGCGTTTAACGATTTCAAGTTTCTCATCCTCAGTATAACCGGAGATACGAATAATCTCCATCCTGTCCATTAACGGACGCGGCAGCGTTGCCGTTGTATTTGCCGTACAGACAAACATGACATCGGAAAGATCGTAATCAAGCTCCATATAATGATCGTTAAATTTATCATTCTGCTCAGGATCAAGAACTTCCAGCAATGCCGAGCTCGGATCACCGCGCCAGTCAGAACCAAGCTTGTCAACCTCGTCAAGGAGAAACAACGGATTGCTTGAGCCCGCTTTTTTCATTCCCTGAATAATTTTACCGGGCATCGCACCGATATAAGTCCGTCTATGACCACGAATTTCGCTTTCGTCGCGAACACCGCCCAAAGACATCCGTACAAAGTTACGATTCGTTGCGCCGGCAATAGACTTGCCAAGTGATGTTTTTCCAACACCTGGAGGACCGACGAGGCAAAGAATCGAGCCTTTTACCTTTTTGGCACGAATCTGCACCGCAAGGTATTCAAGAATCCGTTCTTTAACCTTCTCCAGTCCATAATGTTCTATTTCCAGCGTTTTCTTGGCCTGTTTAATATCTTTGCGAACCCGGGTACGCTTGTTCCAGGGCACGGACAAAATCCAGTCCAGATAATTGCGGACAACCGCAGCTTCCGCCGACATCGGGCTCATCTGTTTCAGCTTTTTAAGCTCGTGTTCCGATTTCTCCCGCGCTTCCCTGGAAAGCTTTGCATCCTCGATTTTTTTCTGTAGTTCCGCAAGCTCGTCCAGCCCTTCACCATCATCATTGAGCTCCTTCTGGATGGCCTTCATTTGCTCGTTCAAATAATATTCGCGCTGGGTTTTTTCCATCTGGCGTTTGACACGATTGCGTACCCTCTTTTCAACTTGAAGAACCCCTATTTCACCTTCCATAAAACCGTATATTTTTTCCAGCCTGTCTGCCGTATTTGCAATCGCAAGAAGTCCCTGCTTCTCTTCAATACGAAGCGCCAGATGCGCGGCAACTGTGTCGGCAAGCTTGGAAGGCTCGTCAATCTGACTCACCGAAGCAATCACTTCCGGCGGAATTTTTTTATTCAGTTTTATATATTGCTCGAATTGGGTTACCACCGTCCGCGCCAACGCTTCCAACTCTTCATTTACCATCACGGAATCTTTTAGCTCTTCAATCTCCGCTTGTAGATAATTGTCTTTTTCCGTGTATTTTCTTGCTTTTACGCGTTTATTGCCTTCGACCAGAACCTTAACCGTGCCGTCAGGCAGCTTCAAGAGCTGCAAAATTGTTCCGACTGTACCCACATCATATAAATCATCAGGACCAGGATCGTCATGGGAGGGAGATGTCTGTGTTACCAGAAAAATCTGTTTGTCTTCCTGCATCACACGCTCCAGCGCCCGAACAGACTTTTCGCGTCCAACGAAAAGCGGCACAATCATATGCGGGAAGACAACAATATCCCGCAACGGTAAAACAGGAAGCAAAATGTCTTTAGAAGAAGATAATCCAATCATGTCAATTCATACTTTCGTTTAAAAGGAACCACAAAAGCCAAAGCTTCTATTTCAACCAAGTTATATCATAGACCATGAATCTTAACAGTAAGTTGCCAGCATCAGTCTAATATCTATGAATTGGTACTTTACCTTTACCAATTCAAGTCATAATACAAAAATCAATTAAGATTATGAAAACAAATGACCGGAGCCGCCTACCTTTTTACTTATCGGCATTATCTTTGTCTTTTTCACCCGGTACATCCAGACGCGATTCAACAACCTGATCAATGAGACCAAATTTCTGTGCCTCCTCTGAGGACATAAAATTATCGCGATCCATAGCTTTTTCAATGACCGTTAATTTCTGTCCGGTGTGATGCACATAAATATCATTCAGCTTTGCCCGCAAACGCAGAATTTCCTTGGCCTGAATCTCGATATCGGAAGCCTGCCCCTGCGCGCCGCCATGGGGCTGGTGAATCATGATACGGGAATGAGGCAGTGCAAACCGTTTTCCAGCCGCACCAGCCGTCAGCAGAAGCGAGCCCATTGAAGCCGCCTGTCCCGTACAGACCGTCGAAACATTCGGCTTGATGTATTGCATCGTATCATACATCGCCAGTCCCGATGTCACCACACCACCGGGAGAATTGATATAAAATGAAATGTCCTTTTTAGGATTCTCTGACTCGAGAAACAGGAACTGCGCACAGATAAGCGCAGAGACATGATCATTAACCTCTCCCGTCAGAAATACAATCCGCTCCTTGAGCAGGCGGGAATAGATATCATAAGACCGCTCCCCCCGGTTTGTCTGCTCGACAACAGTAGGAACAAGATAATTGTAAAAATCATTTATAGGATCACGCTCTGACATTTTTTAACACTTCTTCGGTTAGGAGTTGTAGATGATGTTTCATAGAAACATAGCGTATCGTGGAGATACGCTATGTTCAAGAGATAATAGGGAGTTACCCCGAATTGTGTCAGGAAGCTTTTTTCTTGGCGGCTGTTTTTTTAGCAGGAGCCTTCTTCACAGGCGCTGATTCGCCTTCTGTTTCTTTTTGATCGCCGGAATCCGCTTTTTTCCTGGTGGGTGATTTTTTTGCAGTAGAAGACTTGCCCTTTTTCTTCCCGACATAAGAGTCATCTTCATCTTCTGCCGTCAGCTCTTCAAATGTTACAATCTTTTCTGTCACATCTGCCATCTCGATAATAAAATCAACAACTTTATCTTCAAAGACAGGAGCCCGCATCGCTTCGATTGCCGCAGGTGTATTTTTGTAATACTCAAAAACCTGTGCTTCCTGCCCCGGATAACGCCGCGCTTCATTAATCACAGCCTGCTGCAATTCCTGATCCATCACACGGATATTATTTTTACGTCCGACTTCGGAAAGAATCATGCCAAGGCGCACGCGCCGACCGGCAATCGCCTGAAGCTCTTCTTCTTCATCTTTTTCCAGTTCCAGCGCGCCGTCTTTATTCAGTTGATCTTGCCGCTCCATGGCAATTTGCTGGCGGATACTGGAAAATTCCAGATCCAGCATTCCGGCAGGAACCTCGAAATCATGCTCATCATCCAGAATATCCAGCAACGCCCGCTTCAAACGCATCCGGCTGACCTGGTTATATTCTGTCTGCATCTGCTCTTCGACAATCTTTTGCAATGCCGCGACATCATCCAGTCCGAGCTTTTTCGCAAATTCATCATCAATTTTGGCCGGTTTCGTTGCGCGGACTTCCTGAACATCCACATCGAACAAAGCCTCGCGCCCTGCCAGTTCCGCAGAATGATAAGGATCGGGGAATGTGACACTCACCTCGACCTTGTCTCCCGCTTTCTTGCCAATGAGCTGATCTTCAAACCCTTCGATAAATTGTCCGCTTCCCAACTCCAGATGATGGCCATGCGCATGCATGCCGGGATGTTCGACGCCGTCATCCTTGGTTTTTCCGTGATAATCCATCACAAGAATATCGCCTTTTTTCGCAGCACGCTCGACAATTTCGCTATCTTTCTGCTGCGATGCAATCCGCTCCAGTGCCTCATCCAGTGCCTTTTTCTCGATTTTGGTCACGGGCTTTTCAAGCTTCAGCGTTTTCAGATCCATGACCTCGAATTCCGGCATGACCTCGACAGCCATTGAATAAACCAGATCCTTGCCTTCATCGAACTCCTTGACTTCAATTTTAGGCTGAAGAGCAGGACGCAAGCCTTTTTCAGTCAATGCTTTTTGTGAACTGTCATTGACAGCTTTTTCAAGAACCTCGCCCAAAACCGCACGGCCATAACGCTGTTTCAGAATTGCCAGCGGCACATGTCCCGGACGGAAACCCGGCAACTTGACTGTCTTGCCGTAATGTTGCAACTGCGCATCAATCTTCTTGTCAATATCCTGCGCCTTAACCGTAACTTCCAGCTCATAGCTGAGCCCCTCATTCTTGACTTCTTTAACCTGCATAATTTTAACCTTCCAAGTAATAAACTTGTTTTTTTCTAGCGGCTTTTAACCCCTATGTAAAGAGTGGTGCGGATGAAGGGACTTGAACCCCCACGAGTTGCCTCGCCAGAACCTAAATCTGGTGCGTCTACCAATTTCGCCACATCCGCAGTAAAAACCCGATATACCAAACAGATAGAGAGCGTAATTTCAAGATAAATCTTATAAAAACCTACATAAATCCAAAAATAAAGAAAGCAAGGGGGATATAAATAATACTCAGCAATGTACTCAAAAGCACAGCCATAGAGGTTTCACCAGTATGAAGATCAAGGCTGGCCGCGAAAGAGACCGCCGTACTTGGTAAGGGCGTTATAGAGAAAATTAACAACATCACATAAATATCGCGGTCAAATAAAAACAGGAGAGTCTGATCCAGCATAACAAAACCCCAGACAAAAAACGGCCATAAAATCAGCTTGATTCCCATCAGAAGCGCAAAAAACCCTTTATTGAAGACCAGAGATTTTTCGTTGGCCAGCGCAATCCCGATAATCATCATGCCAAGAACAACCCATGTTCCGATAAAATAATGACCGTAAGTTTCCACCGCCCCCGGATAAGGAAGCCCTGACAGATTATAAAGGATTGCTGCCAAAGCCGCATAGATTGCGGGAATTTTTAAAACTTTCCGCAAACTGTCCCGCACGGTATGATAGAGGTGGTCCTACTTTGTTGGACAGGTTGGCGGCGTTTTTAAGGTGGAA
>PFTR01000033.1 GCA_002789675.1 Alphaproteobacteria bacterium CG_4_9_14_3_um_filter_47_13
AACTTTTGCAGAGGGTTCTATAGAAATTATAGTAATCAAAGTCTATATTATCCACGAGAGAGCGTCAATTGAGCGTTCTGGTAAACACGGAAATCGCTTGAAAATTTTTCTGATTCACATTTATAGAGATCTGTGATTCAATCATAGAAAGTGCAAAACCGAACGCTTTCTATGAAGAACATAAACATACTTGATCATTTTTCCACGCTGAATGATCCGGAAATTGTTGCCATTGACGGGAAAATCTTGCACCGCGCTCAATATCATCAATGTCTCGGATGATTATAAAATCTATTCGTTATCAACTTTCTACTTAACCCGCCCAAAGAGGCATAAATTAACGAAAGTCATGCATCAAAATAGAGGACCCCGTATAAAAAATTATGATTCATTACAAGCATATATAAATATCACGTCTGGAATTTGGCAAGCGCAACAGAAAAAAGTACAATTACAACTAAAGCCATCGGTCAACGAGCTAAAATAACCTTATAATACATATTGAATGCGGGACTATCGGGAACGGTGACGCATCGCTCCCGACCCAGATCCCCAATCCGGCTTCCATTTTCGCCAACATAGGTGCCGGTGAATTTATTCGTACGTAAATCATTATAAGTCGTTGCGGGGACAGCCGGAGGCGTTGCAGGATTATACCCCAGAAGCTTGTTGATTCCTTCGCAAACCGTATCAATGAGCGGCGCTGTTATTATCAATAAGTCGACGCTTCCATCTTCAGAATTAGCGGTACCGCCATCAGTGCCCACATTGGCAACTTCGTAACGGGCACTAAAAATCCATTCACCGCCTTCTGCAAGACTAATTCCGGAATCATACCAGTCACTGACATTTTCCTGAAAACCAATTGCGCCGCCTGCAGGATGAAAAACCCTGTTCCTGTCTTCCGTACATTGTGGATTAAATTCGTAATTTGTATGACCCCATTGCACTGTATGAAAACAAAGTGCTGTTTCATCAACATTTTCAATTCTCATAATACGAATACTACGCTGTATCGCACTGGTATATTGCATGATATCGGTTGCTTTCATCTTTGAAAGCTCGCCCAGACTACTATTTCCGCCGCCACGATTAATATTGGCCACAGCAAAACCCAGCGCAGCAAAAAGCGCCACAGCAATAAAAAGCCAGAAAAGAATACTGCCAGATTCTGTATGAGACTGCGTTTTCATAGATTAACTCTGGAACAGATTGCCCTTCATGAACATCATCTAGTTTTTAAAACTTTCTTCGTGCGGAAATAATTTACGAGCCAGTGTACGATCACGAAAAGGTACATTATTCACCATTGTCACTTCCATATCATACATCAACTGGAAAAAATGTGTCTGGTTGATCTCATCACGCAGACCGGCAAAAAAGGGATCATGCATAATAATCTCTCCGCATCCGGATAGATAACAGATCCCGTCAGGAAGACAGGTCATGGACTCCAGCATCTGTGTCGTCAGTTCCCGGTCTCCAAAAGCATTATTTTCTCCCGCGTCAAACAAGACATCATCCAATGCCTCTAATGTTTCATGGTCACAACCATCTACACGGGATTCATCCGCATACCACTGCCGGAAAGCATAGGCCAATGCAGAGCCGTCAAAGGCAGATGCCGGATCCCGTTCCAGAAATCTTGTAAAAACGAGCGCCATATCACCTTCCGCCGAGCCAATCAAATGCCGCCAGATATCGGCGTGTCCAGCACCCCGCAACTCCCATACAGCCAGTACGGTGACACTGTCACAATCCGCAGCACGAACGCGCTCCAGCATTAGAACATCTTCAGGGCAATACTCATTTTCAAAAGGATCATGACATCCCTCATGCCAGATATCCCGCAATGCCCTGATAAAAACAATTAAAAGTGTATAGCGAAAATAGGCAGAACGCCCCATCGCCGCCGGAGTCATGGCAAAATTATCAAGTAATAATTTTTTTGCAGGAATATCAAGATGGAACCCGTTGCTGCACAGATCAATCGTCGTGACACGCCATCCCTGCGCCTGTGCATTTTTCCATAGCATGTTTGCTGTCGGGCTTTCCGCCATCAGAGCGGCACACCATGACAAAATATCATCCTGTGTTTCAAAATAGCAGGGCAACGCAGAGATTTCTTCATAATCAATATTCTCTGCAATTTTGATCCGGTGAAGAAAAACTGTTTCCGGATTTGGATCCTCTTTTTGTGTGAGATCATAGACTGTAATTTCACCATCAGGTCTTACTTGATGTTTTTTCAAATAGGTTTTTCTACTAAGCCTATCTGCTTTCATAACAGTTTCCGCTTTCTTTCCGCTTTCCGTATCATACGTCACCGGATTTCTGCCGGAAGGAACCGAGCTGTATAACTGTGCCACTTGCGGCTTTTCTAATTTTAGACGTTTTTCCGATTTTGGAAGGTGCGGTGCTTGCCCCACCCTTATGCAGGGTGATGATTTCAGATTTTTTTTCATGGTCGCCAAACCGTATGTTTTTGTTGTTGAGACGATCATGATCGTTGTCATGACCGGAGACATGACAATCGGTTTGCAATTCCTGTTCCGTTTCACGGAAAGAGCGCTCGAATTTGATAAACCATAGGAAATTGGCGTTCGAGCGATCCCTGACTTCGGTAAAAATTGTATCATTTATTATGGTGGTCACATAAGGCGCCAGGTAATTTTTGCCGAAAGGCATACTTCCCAGAGCTGTCATCAATTCTGCTGTAATATAACGTGAAGATTGCGCTGTATCAAAAACATAGCCCTGATAATCAGCAAGCATATGCTGGATCAGCTTTTTATCCTCGGTACGGCAGCGTTCGGACAGAAACCAGCTTTCAAAGACTGCGCTTTGAGCAATACCGCTATTAAGTGTCCGGAAATCAAGATAGGATTCACGGGCAAAGGCTCTGGCCATATCAGCCATAGAGGAATTTTCTATACGCTCCCAGACATTTTTTTCTCCAGCAAGTTGTAGCTCCCAGGCGATACGGATCATAATTACGCTTAAATCGGCAATCTGTGCCCTGTTGACCAGAATGGCCTGATCAGGATGGAAGGTCAGCGGATTAAGCAACACACCATTACGGTGCTGCCAGACACGGCGTAATTCACGGGCGGCAAGCAGAATCCTGTTTTCATACGATAAATACGGATTTATAAGAATTTTCCCGTTTTTCCGGTCATAGACCGCATCGGTAATTTGGGCATCATAACATAGCACCGTGCCGTAACTTTTAGAAAAATCTAGAAAGGCCGCCGCCAGACGACTTTTTTGTAATGTTTTTTCCAGAAATTCTATTGATTCCACTATTTTATCTCCGGAACGCTGCGTAATCTCTTTGGCATCGTCCAGAAACTGTGAAAAACGCTCTTCCGGAGAATTTTCAGGAAAATGATTTTCGAATTGTGCCATTTTCTCGATTCGAGCCTGTAAATCAGCCACATCTGATTCAATAGCCGTAAAATCGAAAATATCACTATAATCCTCATCAAAGCCAACATCGCCTTCAAAATCCATAAAGAAAAGAGGTTCATCGCTAATGATCGAGCACTTCACCGGCTGCCTGTTATTAATCACATAAGCGATGCGGCATCGTGACTTTTGTGCTGCTTTATAGGAAAAGATATTATCTGTTGTATTACTCATAAGAAAAACCTGAATCACTCTCTAGAACATTCCCCAAAATCCGCACGATTCGCGCTTCATATTTTTATTATGCACGTGCTTTATTAACGCTTCCCTACCAAAGCGAATTTATTTTATTTTTTATATGAAAAATTTTCTTGTATTAACAGATACTTAATAAGAAATTAAGAGAGTCTAAAGACATCTGCAGAGTCACTAATCCTGAATCTGTACTCTGGATAACACGTCTTAAATTGTAGCGACAAGCCCATGTTTTTCGAGAATGCCATGATACATGGTGAGATAGGAACGCACGGTTTTTTCACAGGTGAGCTCCTCAAGATATCGCTGGTAACCATTATAGACCAGTTTGGCCGTAAGCTCCTTGTCACTCACAAGACACTGAATTGCATTGCTTAAAGCGGCAACATCATCGACAGGAACCATCAAGGCATCTTCGCCGTTTTTAACATATTGCAGAGGGCCCTCAGCAGAGGTCGTAATTAAAGGTACTTTTTGCGCCCAGGCTTGCACAAATACTGTACCAAAAGGTTCATAGCGCGAGGAAAATACACAAATATCGACAGATTGAAATAAAGCGGCGCGATCATCGCGCCAGCCCAGAAATCTAACACGATCTGATAATCCCAGTTCCGCACATAACGCTTCCAGCTCGGCGCGATCCGGCCCTTCGCCTGCAATCCAGAGATAGACACCGGGAACATTTTTAACCGCCTGCTGTAACGTATCAAAACCTTTGGCTTTGTGCAGACGACCCAATGCCAATAAAACAATTGCGTCTTCCGGTGTATCCAAATCGGAACGGTGGACAGGTCTTGTCACCTCTTCCACTTCGGCAAAATTATTAATGTGGAAGACACGTTCCTGTGGGATGCCCGATTCAACCAGATAACGGCGAATATCAGGCGTAATCGTTGTATAATAATCCATATTTTTAAAATATTTGAGTTTATAATAACCACCAAGACGCGCCACGGTAAAATAGCGCTGGATTTTATCCTCTTTGCTCCATGACGGTGTCTTCCAGGAAGCACGGGACATCCATGTCTGTACAATATGAGGCTGGAATTTCCCGATAATCTTTTTGAGACGCAGCGTGGTATAAATATCCCACATCCCACCAAAACGCAGCTCATGAACTGTTATACCCGCTTTTTCCAGTCTTCCCACACGCAAGGGATTAGGACGGGTGACAATCTCGATCTGTTCTCCGGCATCAGACAGTGCGATACACATATCGACAAAAGCTGTTTCTGCCCCCCCATGGGTGGCGCCTGCCATAACCTGAAGTATTTTCAAGGAGTTGCTTCTCCGTTCCCGGAATTTTTAACATCAGGCCATGTCATGCCTTCCAGAATACGAACGATCACTTCTTCAGAATGATCCATAGAATCTATCAAACCTTTGCAGGCTTCCGGTGTTGTTACAATATTTTTCTGGATTTTATTCTCGGCATATTCTGCCATGTCATCAATTGAACCAAGGTAATCCTCAATTTGTGCCGGATCACTGAAATTGTCCTTACTGATGAAATCATGGAGATTTTTTTCCTGTTTTACAAGAATATCCCCTATCTTTGTATCCCAACTCTGATGACGGGTCTTCATCGCTTTTTTGAGAGAAGAGTTTTCCTTCATACAAAGCGTGGCGGCTTCCTTAACACTTTTTCGGGCTATATCCACACTATGGAGAAACCCGAAATTCTCGCGGATTAATCCCAGTGTCTTTGCCTCTTTTTCTGTCAGGCTATCAGCGAGCTTCTTAGCTTTATCATTCATGACTTTGATATAAGGATTTTCGTCTTTCATTTCCTGCTGTGATGCAGAGTCATCTTTTTTGACAGGATCTGCTGCCAGAGCTGACCCTGTCATTATTAAAACTATTATTAAAGAGAGCGCAAACTTATACATCGGAATGAATCCTTTCCTGAAAACAGCCAGCCCATTTTCAATTTATCCAGTCTTGATTATAGGCATAAATAAGGCCGGAGTTTATAGTTTTTTTTAAAAACAGAGTTTCCTGTGCTATATATTTTTTATGACGCAGATTCATAATCATATAAAGTCCCTTCATACTAAAATCCACCGGGCGGCAAAAACGGGGAACCGGGATCCCGCCACAATTCATCTTGTTGCCGTTAGCAAGAAGCAGCCTGCCGAGCGAATCAGGGAAGCAATTTCTGCCGGACAGCGGCTTTTCGGAGAAAACAAGGCACAGGAAGCGCAGGAACACTGGACAGAGTTAAAACAGATTTATCCCGATCTTTGTATTCATATGATCGGGGCGCTTCAAACGAACAAGGTTAAGGAGGCTGTCGCCCTGTTTGACTGTATCCAGACACTTGACCGTCCGAAGCTGGCTTCTGCAATCGGGAAGGAAATTGCCGCACAAAACAGGAATATTCCCTGTTTTATTCAGGTCAATACCGGAGAAGAAGCACAAAAGACGGGAATTCTGCCTCATGAGCTTTCTGATTTCCATGAGTATTGCAGGATGGAATGCCACATTGAAATTAAAGGGCTTATGTGCCTTCCTCCTGTGAACGAACCTTCTTCCCTGCATTTTTCTTTCCTTAAAAAACTGGCACATGAGAATAATCTTGTTGATCTTAGCATGGGGATGAGTGCTGATTTTGAAAAAGCTATTGTTTTGGGCGCCACTTATATTCGTGTGGGGACAGCTTTTTTTGGATCGCGCCCTTCTGTCTAATATCAATTCTTTCTCAAATGCTCTCTCGAAAAGCGTAGAATGCACTTATGTCTTGTCAGTCTTTTTGCTTTTTATTTTTTCAGATCAAGCACAATCCTGTAATTTTTATTATTTTCTGGTTTTATAACAGTCTCATAACGAACCGAGGTTGCTTTTTTAAGCTGGAGGACAATCCGGCTTCCTTTTTTTCTGTCATTCAAAGTATCGACATTATAGGAAGCAATCAGGGGTGACTTGTCTGAGTGCCATTGTCCTGATCCCTTCCAGTCCGCATCGGGAAATTCGATCACAAGAAGATTCTCTTCATTATCAAGATCATAATGATAGGATGTCGGCGCATTTACATCGAAAACCAGTCTTGTCACATCGGCATGCTCGCCTATTCGTAAGGCAAAAATAATGGTATCCACACCTCCGGCAGGAGCCTGTGAATAACTAAGACCAGAATTACTGTCCGGCTCTTCTGATCTGATAGGCGGGCTGGCGGCACCTCCTGTACCGCCGTAAATAGGGATAGGGGTGGGTGTAGAAAGAGAAGCAGACGGGGGTGAGGCGTCGCTGTAACCGGTTTGCGTATCGGCTGGGGGTGGTGGCAGGCCTTGTGTGAGTTCTCCCAATTGTGAAATCAGGGCCTGTATATCGCGTTCAACGGTGATCAGCCGCTGAATCGGGGGAGCAAGAGTTCTCAAGTCGCGCTGGATAGAAATAACAGCGCGTTCAAGTTTTTTCAGACGCTCCGGCGGGTCACCGGTATCATCGAAATAGGTTTCAAGATTAAGTCCCAGCGCGCCCATACTGCCTTCTGATCCGAGCTGCAAGGGGCCAACAGCAATCAGGGGATCCATTTGTTCACGGGGCATTTCCCGTGCAGGAACCTGAACAAAATCCTCGGTATCGATTACGATTTCCGTATGAGAATCTTCTGTATCAATGATATTGCCAGATATGGATTGGCTCGCGGAAGGAGGGGGTACAGCTTCCTGTAAAGGCTTTTGTTTTCCAAATGGCAAAAATCCGCACCCGGCCAATGCCAAAATCATTATGATCAGACAAGTTGTAACTACAATACTCTTTAATTCCCGAACACGGCCTGAGAACCGCAGGGCACCAAATGACATGGTGTATTTCCTAAAAGATCTTATCTGCACCCAAAATTGGGATTATCACCCATCTAACAGAATATTTTCATAGGGTAAAATCGTCAAACGGAAACAGGGATAAGTGGGGATAAGATGGGGATAACAATGACAGTCAGTCAAACAGAAACCATATTGATGGTAATCATTCTATTTATGCTTTACTCGCATCAATTAGGATCTTATTTTTTAAAATCAGATAAAATCATACAGGAGCGTCTTCAGTGTCAATGATTCAGAACCAAAAAGCACAACAGGAGAAAGATCCCCTACCCTCTCACGAAGTGACGCTGGATCAGGCCATGAAGCTTGCACAAGCGCACCATCGCAATGGGAATCTGGAAATTGCTGAAAGGACATATCGTGATATTCTCCGTACGATCGAGAATCATTATCCGACAGTGCAGCTCCTGGCAGCGATTCTATTCCAGCGAGGTAATCTGGAAGAGGCCTTGAAATTTGGAAAAATTGCCACAGATGTTGAACCGGAAAATGCAGGATGCTGGTCAAATTATGCGGCAATATTATCAACGCTGGATCGCCATGAAGACGCTCTTGATGCTTATGATCAGGCGCTGATGCTAGATCCGGAAATGGTCGAAACCTATATCAACAAATCAAACACGCTCTGGCTTTTGAACCGGTTTGAAGAAGCCGAGGAAACGGCAGCACAGGCAACATTATTTGATCCTGACAGACCGGAGGGTTATTTAAATCTCGGCATTGCGCTGGCATCACAGGGGAAAATGAAGGCTGCCGAAGAAATGTGGGAACAGGTGATCGCCCTCCAGCCGAATTCGGGACGCGCTTATTCAAACTGGTGTCAGGCTTTGCGATCACAAGGTCATCTTGAAAAAGCCAAATCCAAAGGATTGAAAGCCATTGAACTTTCTCCTGAGGATCATGAGAGCTGGAGTAATCTGGGCTGTGTTTACAAAGAATTGGGAGAGATGGAAGAGGCCTTGAAAGCTTTTAAAAAAGCAACGGACATCAAGCCTGATTACGTCCCGGCTCATATGAATGCAGCACGTGTTTTTATGGTTCTTGACCGACATGAAGAAGCACTCATTGCGGCACGGTATGCCATCTCATTTAAAAAAGATGATTCTGATATTTATATTGTCATGAGTCTTGCTTATAGCGGCATAGGAGAGCGTAATAAAGCACGTCATGCCGCTGACATGGCCATCAATATTGCGCCGGATAAACCTTATTGTTATCTGGTTCTGGCCGATATCATGATTGCAGAAGACCAGTTTGATGAAGCCGAGGCCGTGTTACGCAAAGCACTGGACTTAAAGCCGGATGAGCCGGATGCTCTGGTAAAATTGGCAGAAGTTCAGCGCAGCCTTGATATGCTGGAGGAGGCCATCGCTTCGTTGGATAAAGCTATGGAAATAAATCAGATAACGCCATCGCTCCTGATTGAAAAAGCCCGCACCCTAATGCATGCCAATCAGGTCAGCGAGTCTCTTGATATCATTAATAAAGCTCTCGATATGGCACCGCATAATCCTTGGGCATTGCTGACAAAATCAGAGCTTTTATTAACTGTTAACCGGAAAGATGAAGCCTTTCAGGTTCTTGAAGCTTCACGGGAGCATCTGGAACAGATTCCCGGTTTTTACGTGACGCTTCATTCTTTCAAAAACTTTACAAAAGATGATCCCGATTTTCTGAAACTCAAGGAATTGCAGATAAAAGCAGATACTTTTGGTAAGGAAGCACAAAGTGCGCTTCATTATGCTCTTTTCGAAGCTTATGAAGATATGGAAGAGTATGACAAAGCTTTCGAGCATCTGACAATAGCTGCCAGCGCCCGAAAACAGCTTGGAAAATTTAATAGTGAAAATATGCAGCACGCTGTTGAAGTGAAAAAAACCCTGTTTCCGGCGGAGATGATGAATCAATATAAAAACTATGGGTTTGAGTCCGATAGCCCTGTTTTTATTGTCGGAATGCCTCGTTCGGGCACAACTTTGACCGAGCAGATTATTTCTTCCCATCCTGATATTTATGGGGCAGGAGAGCTTTATGATATAGGAACCGTCATTCGCGAGATGGGGCCGCTGACAATCGAGAACGCCGCAGCAATGGGCGAGGCCTATGTCAATAAAGCAAAAGCCCGTGATATATCGGGAAAGGCATTAAGAATTACGGATAAAATGCCGGGGAATTATACCAGTCTTGGGTTGATCCATTGTATGTTACCGAAAGCAAAAATTATTCACTGCCGCCGTAATCCGATGGATAATCTTTTTTCCTGTTATAAGCAGAATTTTGCCGTAGGGCATCACTGGTCTTATGATTTTGACTCTCTGGCGGATCAGTATGCCATTTATAGGGATATTATGAACTTCTGGCGGGACACACTGCCGGAAAACACTTTTATAGAAATTGATTATGAGGAAACTGTCCAGAATTTCGAGAAGCAGGCACGGCTCCTTATTGATTATGTCGGATTGCCATGGAATGATTCGTGTTTGAAGCCACATAAACAAAAGCGCGCCGTTCTCACAGCCAGCAAGGATCAGGTGATTCAGCCTGTCTATCAGAGCTCGGTTGAAGCCTGGCGGTGCTATGAAGAACAGCTCCAGCCGCTTTATAAAAGACTGAAAGAAAAAGGCTGCGTGGAATAATCTCCATATCCGTTAATAAAATATTCAGTAAACCCTTATATAGTTGCAGGTACAGGTGCAGTTGCCAGAAAAGGTTCTGATCGGCTCATGAAAACCGCTTATAACCCCTTTGCAGGATAATCTAAACATGGTAATCTGTATCTGTGTTAAACTGCAAAGGGAAACAGGAGTTTCCTGTAGTTGGCAGGCTTACATATCAATGAAGCAAGGTAGTGTAGTCAAAATGAGTCATTTAAATAAAAAACTATTCAGTACAGGCGCGGCGGTTATCACGCTGCGTGCTTTCGTCCCCAACCCGTTTATGATCGGTGAAGCCATGGCGCAGGCCACAGCATCCGATACCATGAACATTACTGCTAACGTTGTTAATCCTCTGAAAGTTACTGAGGTTACCAAATTCAATTTCGGATCATTTGCCGTCAGCGCGGTTGCCGGAAGTCGCGTGGTTCCAGCTAACGGCGGTGCCGTTGTGATGAATAACGGTGTTGACCTTGGTGCCAATGTCCTTGGAAAAGTGACGATTAAAGCACCGCAGAATGCCTCATTCACAATTGAAATCGCTGCTCTGGCAACAAAATCGATTGTGATTAAAAATGGTACAGGCGGCTCATCCAAGAAAACCATGAAAGTGGAGCAATTAACATTAAACGCCTCCACAAAAATGAAGCTTGGTGGTGTGGCTGGCGGTTCAGCCACTTTTATCCAGAATGGTAATACGAATACAAGTGCTGTCATCGTTCACGCTGGCGGTGTGGCAACGGCTGCTATTGGTGGTATCCTGAATTTCAAACCAACACAACTTGTTGGTTCTTACACAGGAACATATGCGCTCGTAACATCGTTCTAGGTTCTGATCAAAACGCTATTAAAAAAACCCTGCCAATTTCCGGCAGGCTTTTTATTTGGCATGGCTGCATTATAGTACTTTAGAATAAGAATATGACGTGTTATATTTACACATGACCTATCACACCCCCCACAGGATTGCCGTTTTATC
>PFTR01000044.1 GCA_002789675.1 Alphaproteobacteria bacterium CG_4_9_14_3_um_filter_47_13
ATAAAACTCAAAAATCCTCTCCTCAAATTGTCCAAAATGGCGCTCCACCACCGTTACTTCAAACTTTTGCAGAGGGTTCTATAGTCACTCGCAAAGGAGCCCATAGAGTTCTCAAGGAAAACTCATGAAAGAGGGCTTCGTCATGGCCAGTCAAATGCTGGAAAGATGATCAGTTGGAGCGGGCCTATAGAAACTGTCCGGTTTTGAACTGTAAGAACAGTTTTCATGACGGATTCTTTGGTAAGAGGGTCTGTTTGTGACAGGCCGACCAAAACCATGCCGGAAAGAAGTGCTTCCTTTCTTTTAATATATTGGTTTTGCTGTAGCCAGTGTAAAAATTCTATATGTCCTGTAGATTGAATTGTGAGTGATCCTGCGGGCTGTAGATTATTATCCAGTAGAAGATAGCCGTTTCCTTTTATTGTGAGGGTGTTTTTCTCAATCTCTAAATTTGTCAATTCCAGTGTTTGGCCTGATTCTTTCCAGAGAGCAAGATCCTCAAGAGTTATCTGCGCGGGAAGGGATTTGGGAATGATTGCTTCAATACGTATTGCATCAAAAGACCAGAGGGCTGTATCAACAGGCGCAAGAATAGCAAGCCCTTGTGGCATTTCAATTTCCAGTGAGCTACCGGGTAAAAAAAGACTACGCGCAAGAAGGAGGGGGATTTCAATAACGTTTCCTTCGGCGCTGATTAGACCTGAAAAATAAACGGTTGGTATAAAAGGATAATTTCTTATACTGAGAGCATAAATTGTAATCTGGATATTTTGTGAGGGAGCATTGATAATAAAAGCATCTATTTCATTTCTGATTTTATTTGCTACAAAAAACCAGAAAATTGAATAAACCAGAAATATGAGCGTGATAAAGCCAAGGCTAACAAAAGCCGCTTTATTTTTTTGAATAAAAAAGGAAAAAGCCAATTTTAAATATACCCGTCCGGGGTCATTTTACTCTGATTAACGATTTAAAACATCATCCCGATATTTTTCGATTTTGTTAATTGTTTCTTCTATCACATCTAGTGGTACTTTATGGATTTTTAAAGTTTGAGTCATATGTTCAAGAAGAATGTCTATATGGGTATCGTTTAACCCTCTTTCCACCAAAGGGGCATGCGCTTTCCGCATTTCGAAAGAAGGGTAGGTTTTCTGTTCTTCGAAGGCAAGCTTGAGAAAAACTTTTAGTTTTCTAATCTGCATATCCATACTGATGTTATCAAAAAAATAATTGATGCGATCATCATTTAAAACGCGATCATAAAATTCATCAACGACAGCATTAATTGTAAATTCACCACCAATTCTTTCGAAAAGGGTTTGTCCTTGATTGGGCATTTAATCATGAGCCTTATTGATATAGAAAAGTACAGCAATATTAAATATTGGCAGCGGCTTTCATTCTGGCTTTCTCAATCTCCGGGTCACGCAGAACATAGCCTCGTCCCCAGACTGTTTCGATATAATTTTCGCCATCGGCAGCTTGCTGGATTTTTTTACGTAGTTTGCATATAAAGACGTCAATAATTTTGACCTCCGGTTCGTCCATACCACCATAAAGATGGTTTAAAAACATTTCTTTCGTCAGTGTCGTGCCTTTACGTAAGGATAACAGCTCTAGTATACCATATTCCTTGCCGGTTAAGTGTAAGGGCTTGTTCGCAACCTCAACAGTTCTTGTATCAAGATTGACCTTGACTTTTCCTGTTATGATCTCGCTTTGTGCGTGACCTTGGGAACGGCGTACAATCGCTTGTATCCGTGCAATCAGTTCGCGTTTGTCAAAAGGTTTTGTGAGATAATCATCGGCGCCAAAACCAAGACCTTTGATCTTGTTGTCAAGCTCGGACAGGCCGGAAAGAATCAGGATAGGTGTTTCAACCTTGGAGGCGCGCAGTCGTTTGAGGACTTCATAACCATCCATATCGGGAAGCATTAAATCAAGAATAATAATATCGTAATCATAAATTTTGCCAATTTCGAGACCGTCTTCGCCGAGATCTGTGGCATCTACAATATAGCCTTCAGATTTCAGCATAAGTTCTATGCTCTTGGCGGTGGAGGTGTCATCTTCTACCAATAATACGCGCATGATAATAATCCTTGGATCGGGTTAAAAGTATGAATCGTTATTTTTTTATTAATCTTCACTTGTATATTTTAACAAATATTAACGTTTATAACAAACCTATTTTTGCAAAAAATTAAAAAGGTTCATTTATCCTGGCTGTATCTGTGGTTGCAAGACGATTTCTGCCTTCTTCTTTTGCTTTATAAAGGCCTTCATCAGCTTGTCGGAGAAGTGAATCTATCGTCTGGTCTTTAATAATAACAGGGCCGGTAAAGCCGATGCTGACAGTATAGGAAAGAGTATCTTTTTTGCCGTTTGCTGTTTTGAATTCACAAGGTGTACTGGCTGTTTTATCGCAAAGTCGTTGCAATATTGTAATGGCCCCCTTATGGCTTATTTTGGGGAGAATAATGGCAAACTCCTCACCACCGACGCGTCCTGTAATGTCTCCGGCGCGGAAGGTCTGTTTTAATATATTAGCAAAATGTTTAAGAACTCTGTCCCCCGTTTCGTGACCATAGGTATCATTTATTTTTTTGAAATGATCCAGATCAAGCAAAGCAGTGGTCATAGGGGTTTTGTCCCTTTGTGCCCGTTTGATCTCGATTTCACCTGCATTCATAAAAGCCCGTCTGTTATTAAGGCCGGTCAAGGAATCCTCTAAAGCATAGCGTTGCAGGATGGCATTATAATCTTTGATTTTTTTGATAAGAGGACGGAAGATGAATAGAGCCTCTGCGGCGAGAACGATCAGGATAAATATAGAAGCACTAAACTGGATATTGTAAAAACGCTCGCCTTTTTGCAGGGTCTCGGTCTGATAACTTTCAATGGCGGCATCCATAGCGGATTTGAGAACGGAAGAAGCCTGATAGGACATTTCGTCTAACAGTTTTTTCCGTTTCTCATGAACTTTTGTATCCTTGTCTTTGGGGTCGTATTGTGCAAACTCCATAGTCATATTATGGAAGTGGGTAATTCTTTCGTCCAGATTAAAAGGCGGATGATAATAGACCCTGAATAAGGCAGGACTTTTATAATCGGCGAAAGAAGATTTTTTGCTGATAATCGTTGTCAGGTATTTGTGACTATTTTCAAACTCCTGAAGTGACTGCATCATAAAATCATAATCAAGTTTCTGTCCCAGTCGATAATAACTGTCTGCCGAACTGATGACCTGCTGGAGCAGGGTACGCTGCCGTTCGATACTGTAGGAGATTTCTTCCCCTTTTTTCTGCCGATCCGAGATATGTGCTGTGATCATATGACTGCTGATCGTAAGAATGGCAATCAGACCCAGTGCAAGCAAATAGGCATGAGTTAGCATGCCGGTAGGGTCAGAGCTTTTATCAAAGGCAGTATCTTTTGTTTTTTGTGGTCTTGTATTCATTGTTTCGCCTGTGAGAATTTAACAGGATATATGTGAGTTTTTTCCTTATACTATTGTGGTAGAATATCAAGACAATGTCTACGTTAACATTTTTACCATATTGAAAACATCATGGATCGCTTATCAGAACAGGCTGTTGCTACGATTTCCAGACTTCCCGTTCATGAAGTTTACGGAAAAGTTACAAAAGTATTGGGGATTCTGGTTGAAATCGCTGGATTTGGGAATGATTTATCAATCGGGGCGCAAGTTCATTTAAAGCCGGACAAAGGAAACACGGTACCGTGCGAGGTTGTCGGGTTTCGCGATGGTCATGCGTTATTGCTGCCTTTCGGCTTGCTGGAAGGGATTTCTCTTGGTTGTCCTGCTGTTATTCAAAGTCATAAGGCCGTTATTATGCCGGATGAGCGCTGGCTCGGGCGCGTCATTAACGGAATGGCCATGCCGATTGATGGCAAGGGCGCGTTACCGCAGGGTGCTCATCCGGTATCGCTCCGGAACACCCCGCCGCCACCGCACAGCCGCCAGCGCATGGGAAAGCAGCTTGATCTGGGGGTTCGCTGCGTCAATACGTTTCTGGCAACCTGTCAGGGGCAGCGTATGGGTATTTTCTCCGGCTCTGGTGTAGGAAAATCGGTTTTGCTTTCAATGATGGCGCGCTATACCGAGGCCGAAGTGGCTGTGATCGGTCTTGTGGGCGAGCGTGGACGCGAGGTACAGGAGTTTCTGGAAGATGATCTGGGCGAGGAGGGACTCAAAAAATCTGTGGTCGTTGTGGCAACGGGCGATGAGCCTGCCTTGATGCGGCGGCAGGCCGCTTATGTAACCCTGTCGGTTGCCGAACATTTCAGGGATCAGGGTAAAAAAGTTCTTTGCCTTATTGATTCTGTAACAAGATTTGCGATGGCACAGCGTGAAATAGGGTTGTCAGCAGGAGAACCGCCGACATCTAAAGGCTATCCGCCAACAACATTTGGTGAGCTTTCGCGGTTGCTCGAACGTGCAGGCCCTGGCGCACCGGGACAGGGGTCTATTACCGGGTTATTTGCCGTGCTGGTTGAAGGGGATGATACGAACGAACCGGTTTCTGATGCGGTGAGAGGGATTGTTGACGGGCATATTGTTATGGAGCGCGAGATTGCCGATAGAGGGCGCTATCCCGCTGTGAATGTTCTCAAATCCGTTTCGAGATCCATGCCAAAGGCGGTTAGTGTCCGCCGTAACGAGATTATCAAACGTGCCAAACAGATCATCACAACCTATGAAGATATGGCAGAGCTTATCCGCCTTGGCGCTTACCGCAAAGGCAGCGACCCGAAAGTGGATGAAGCGATAGGGCTCTATCCGCATATTGAGGAATTTTTGACCCAGAACAAAGATGACTGCACGTCAATTAATGACAGCTTTTCACGCCTTGCCGACATTGTAGGAATGATAGATGGTGTCACGGAGCCGGATGATGGCAGATCTTGATCCTCTTATTCGTTATCGTAAACACGGGGTTGATGAAAAACGCCGTGTTCTGTCCGGCCTTTACGCGCAGGCCGAAGAACTGGCAAAAAAAAAAGAAGCCATGGAGGCAGAAATCGAGGCAGAAACGATTGCGGCAGAACAGGCTCTTTCCGCTGAATCGGCGGCGTATCTCGGGCGATATCTGGAAGGCGCACGTAAAAAGATCAGAGTTATCGAGTTATCAGTCAGAAAACTCGAAACAAAAATTATGATTGCGCAAGAGGATATGCGTAATGCTTTTGCCGAAATGAAGAAAATCGAAATGACTCAGGAAAATCGTGAGGCACAGAAAAAGTCGGAGGAAAATCGTAAGGAAGTGCAAGAGCTTGACGAGATTGCGCTCGATGGCTATCGCCGCCGACTTGAAGAGGATAAATAATTATTTTTCTCTGGTCATAAAAAAAATATTGCATTTTCAGAAGTTTTATTTATATAATCAATTATAGCGCACGTGCCTATGGCCCCAGGTTGGTTATGCAACGACGTATATCTTGTAGTTAACACGAGGCTTTGCCTCCTTTAGCATAGGGTTTACAGTTCATGACCAATGACCTTTCCCAAGGGAGCCTTGGGGCTTCTATCTGTAATTTTTCTCTTCCTGAATCTGATCTGGTGGCGAATAAGCCGATCTATATCCAGCATGATGTAACGGACGAGTATATCAGGTCTCTGGCACCGCGTTTGCCGGTTCCTGTCTTGATGCCAACGCGGCTTGAGAAACGGGCGCGGGCTTTCACAAAGGCTTTTACAGGAAATGTGCTGTACGCTGTGAAATGCAATCCTGATAAAATCATGCTTCAGGCCATGGCCGATGGGGGTGTCCGTCGTTTCGATGTGGCTTCAATTGGCGAAATCAAGCTCATTCACGGTATGTTTCCCGATGCAAAAATGTATTTTATGCATCCGATCAAATCCCCTGAATCCATTCGGGAGGCCTATGTTAATTATGGCGTCAGAGCGTTTGTTCTGGACTATGCAGGGGAGCTGGATAAAATTCTGTATGAAACCAATGCCGCGCCGGATCTGGAGTTGTTTGTACGGATTGCGATTCCCAAAGACAAGCCGGGTGGTGATGTTGTTACTGATTTTTCAAGCAAATTTGGCGCAAAGATAGATACGGCTGCCGAATTGATCCGTACCTGCCGCCCTTGTTGCGCAAAGCTTGGTGTTAGCTTCCATGTCGGGACGCAGTGTCATGACCCGCTTGTCTATTCAAAAGCGGTAGCCTATGCTGCAAAAGTAATTGAAGATAGCGGTGTCTCTGTCGAAGTTCTTGATGTTGGTGGCGGTTTTCCGGCGCAGATTCTGTCCTATGATGAGATTCCCCCCATTACAGATTTTACCGAAGCAATCGCCAAAGCGGTTGAAGAGAACGGATTCAGTGATCTTGAATTGCTGTGTGAAATCGGGCGGGGGCTTGTTGCATCATCAGGCTCGCTGATCGTGCGTGTGGAAGGCCGCAAGGATGACCTTCTTTATCTGAATGACGGGACTTATGGCGGTCTGTTCGAAGCCGGAAGCTCTACAAATCTGCGCTATCCCGCACGTTTGATCCGCCGTGAGGAACGGGATTATGAGGGCGCTTTACGTGCCTTTCGTCTGGCAGGGCCAACATGCGATTCCATTGATATGATGAAAGGGCCTTTTATGCTTCCTGCGGATATTCAGGTAGGAGACTGGATCAGGTTCGATCAGCTTGGCGCCTATGGCGAAGTCTCACGCTCCGATTTCAACGGTTTCGGCGCTGTCCAGAAACTTGTTGTCCAGCATGAAGACTGTAGCGAGGAACTTGTCAAGTTTGCATGACAGGGGATCTGGTATTCTGCATTTCCATCAAAGCCGCTACGCCCGGTAAGGTTTTGCCTTCCAGCCATTCAAGGAAGGCACCGCCTGCTGTTGAGATGTAGGTGAAATCATCGGCAGTACCAGCATTTTCAAGAGCCGCAATCGTATCGCCGCCGCCGGCAACGCTGATGATTTTTCCGGCTTTAGTGAGGGTTGCAACTTCACGGGCGGCTTCATTAGTGCCATTATCAAAGGGTTTCATTTCAAAAACACCCAGAGGGCCGTTCCAGAGAACGGTTTTGGCGGATTGCAGGGTTTCTTTTAAAAGGGCGATGCTCGCGGGCGCAGCATCGACGGCCATCATTTCTTTGGGCATGGTGTTGTGGCATATTTCAAAAGGTGCATCCGGTGCAAGTTCCTCGACAACAACGCGATATTCCGGCAGTAAAATAGTGCAGCCGTGATCGGAAGCGGTCTGCATGATCTGGCGGGCTTGCGTGGCCATGTCATGTTCGCACAGGGATTTTCCGATTTCGATTCCCCTGGCAAAAAGAAAGGTATTGGCCATGCCACCGCCGAGAAACAGGGTGTCAACTTTATGGACAAGATGATCCAGTATGCCCAGTTTGGTTGAAATTTTAGCCCCGCCGACAATGGCAACAACCGGATGAACCGGGTTGCCAAGGGCGCTGTTCAAGGCATTGAGCTCGGCTTCCATCAATAATCCTGCCCCTGCAGGAAGGAGATGCGCCAGCCCTTCGGTCGAGGCATGGGCGCGGTGTGCGGCAGAAAAGGCATCATTGATGTAAATATCGCCAAGTGCCGCCAGATTTTTGGCGAACTCGGGGTCGTTCTGTTCTTCCCCCGCATGAAAACGCAGGTTTTCAAGCAATCCGAACTGACCGTTCTCAAGGCTGAGGGCAAGGTCTTTTGCTGGAGCTCCAATGCAATCGCTGGCAAATTTTACAGGAACACCCCATTGCGTTTCCAGCACGGGAGGGAGAAAAGCCAGAGAAAATTCTTTTTTCACCGCTCCCCCGGGACGGCCAAAATGGGAGAGGATCAGCGTCCTTGCACCATGCGCCTTCAGATAATCAATTGTTGGCTTCAAGCGATCAATGCGCGTGGAATCGGTGACATGTCCGTCTTGAAACGGCACATTAAGATCCACCCGTAACAGAATTGTTTTTCCAGATAAATCAAAGCTTTTTATTGTTCTAAAAGTCATGGCACGTCCTCTTTTTTGTATGCAGTCTAGAGGGAGATAAGGGAAACAATAAAGCTATTTCTTGTGTAAAAATGTAAAAATGGATATAGAATGACAGTGAAATAGTAAGGATTCTTGCCATGACCGCAGAACAAAAGATCAAAATTATCAGGCCTGCAACGGGCGAAGATAAAATATTTGCCGATAAGGACAAGAGAATTTCCGATTTTACATTTGATGAAAATGTTTCCAATGTTTTTGATGACATGGTTAGTCGGTCTGTTCCGTTTTATGATGAAATTCAGCGGATGGTGTGTGAACTTGCTGCCGATTTCGCCGTTCCGGGGACGAATATTTATGATATTGGCTGCTCTACCGGAACAACATTCGAGGCTTTGCATCCGAAGATTGACCCGAGTGTAAATTTCGTCGGCATTGATAATTCTGAAAATATGCTCAATAAAGCCAGAGAAAAGCTGGCATCCATTATGCCGGAAAGAAAATGCGATCTGGTTATGGCGGATGTAAATGGGGGAATAGCGATTCAGAATGCCTCTGTCGTAACGATGATTCTTGTCCTGCAGTTCGTGCGCCCTCTTTATCGGGATCGTTTGATTAAAAAAGTATATGAGGGGATGAACGAGAATGGCTGCCTTCTTCTCGTAGAAAAACTGACATCCTCCCATACGATCCTGAACAGGCTGTTTATTGAACATTATTATGATTACAAGCGCCGGAACGGCTATTCTGATACCGAAATTGCCAAAAAGCGCGAAGCGCTGGAAAATATCATGATCCCCTATAGGCCGGAAGAAAATATCGAGATGCTGACAGGCGCGGGATTTAGGCATGTAGAGGATTTTTTCCGCTGGTATAACTTCACGGCCTATGTCGCTGTTAAATAATGAAGGGGGGTTCTTTCTATGAACGATAAAAACTGGCTTGTACGGGTCGGGGACTTTTTCTTTAAATGGCGGAATTTTGTGTTCCCTGTGATTCTGGTGACACTGTTTCTTTCTTTTTCTCCTCCTGCCGAATATGCCGGAGCGCGCTGGGTTGAAGATATAAAGGATATTATGGCTCTCTGTCTGGTGCTGGCGGGTCTTGGTTTCCGTGTGGCGACAATTGGCTGGGCTTATATCAAGCGGGGCGGCCTGAATAAGCAGGTTTATGCCGATAAACTGGTAACAGAAGGCTATTTTAAATTATGTCGTAATCCGCTTTATGTCGGGAATATGCTGATTTATAGCGGCATTTTTATTTTTCATGGCCATCCTTTTGTGGTTGTGGCAGGAATCGGGCTTTACTGGTTCATTTATGAAACGATTATCGCTGCCGAGGAATATTTTTTGAAAAACAAATTCGGAGTAGATTATGATGCTTATTGCGCCGCCGTTCCGCGCTGGAAGCCTGATTTTTCATCCTATAAGGAAGCCGTAAAGGGCATGTCATACAGCGTCACGCGTGCCGTTGCAAAGGACTATACAACGATTTTCAATGCGATACTGGCAATATTTGCCATTGAACTGATCGAGCATTATCTTCATTATTCCCGCGAAAATTTCGTTCTGACCGCCCAGATCAGCGCTGTCTGTCTTTCTTTTATGCTGGCGGCTGTGATTATTATTAAAAAGATGAAAAAAGCAGGGAAGCTAAGCGCATAGTTGGGCATGTGGTCTGTTTTTTTATTTAATAACTTCTAAAAACTGTTTGATAAGACACTGTTTAATGGTTAAATCAACATTATGTTGGAACTTTTCCTGGAATATGGCCTGCCTCTGGCAAAAATATTAATTCATATCGGCATCATTATAGGTGTCGTGATGCTGGCTGTGGCCTATCTGACCTATTTCGAGCGCAAGGTACTGGGCGCGATGCAGCGGCGGCAGGGGCCGATGACGGTGGGACCTCTTGGTTTGCTGCAACCGATTGCTGACGGAATTAAATTATTTTCCAAGGAAACAATTATTCCGGCACGTGCGAATGCGCCCGTGTTTCTTCTTGCTCCTGTGCTGACATTTACACTGGCGCTTCTGGCCTGGGCTGTCATTCCCGTTGATGCAAAAATTGTGCTGGCCGATATCAATGTCGGTATTCTGTTTTTATTTGCGGTTTCATCCATGGGGGTTTACGGGATTATCATGGCGGGCTGGGCTTCCAACTCCCGTTATGCTTTTCTTGGCGGTTTGCGCTCGGCTTCGCAAATGGTCTCTTATGAAGTGTCTATGGGACTGATTATTGTCTGTGTGCTGCTTTGTGTGGGCTCACTGAATCTGACCGAGATTGTGACGGTGCCGCGTCCGGTCTGGGTGCAGATTCTGCTGTTGCCGATGCTTGTTGTTTTTCTGGTGTCGATTCTGGCTGAAACAAACCGTACGCCTTTTGACTTGCCGGAAGGCGAGTCGGAACTTTCCGGCGGCTATATGGTGGAATATTCGGCGATGACGTTTGCCCTCTTTTTCCTTGGCGAATATGCCAATATGATTCTGATGAGCGCCATGACAAGCATTCTGTTTCTTGGAGGATGGCTTCCGCCTTTTGGACTGTCGTTTCTCGGGTTTATCCCGGGTTTTATCTGGTTTGCGTTGAAAATATCGTGCGTGCTGTTCTTTTTCCTCTGGGCGCGGGCAACATTTCCGCGTTACCGTTACGATCAATTGATGCGTCTTGGCTGGAAAGTCTTTCTGCCTTTTACTTTGCTCTGGGTTCTGGTGATGTCCGGTAGCTTGATAATGATGGATGCCCTGCCGTAATAAAGCGGTTTGAAAGAGGATATAATTAAATGGACAGTCTTGCGCGCAGCTTCTTACTCCCCGAAATCATCAAGGGCATGGTGTTGACATTTAAATATATGTTCAAGCCAAAAGTGACAATTAATTATCCCTATGAAAAAGGTCCCATCAGTCCGCGTTTCCGTGGTGAGCACGCTTTGCGTCGTTATCCGAACGGAGAAGAGCGTTGTATTGCCTGTAAGCTCTGCGAAGCTATTTGTCCGGCGCTTGCCATTACGATCGAGGCCGAACCCCGGGAAGACGGCAGCCGCCGGACTACACGCTATGATATTGATATGATTAAATGTATTTATTGCGGTTTATGCGCGGAAGCCTGTCCTGTCGATGCGATCGTTGAAGGTCCCAATTTTGAATATGCGGTCGAAACCCGTGAGGAGCTTTACTATAACAAGGAAAAGCTTCTGGCTAATGGTGATCGTTGGGAAGCCCAGATTGCGCGCAACCTTGCGGTTGACGCGCCTTATCGGTGATGAGGCGATGAATTTTCTTGAACAGTTTCTGGTACAGGGTGTTTTTGCTTTTATTCTAACTTTCGTGCGGATTGGTGCGGCAGTAACGATTATGCCGGGAGTCGGGGATACTTTTACACCGCAAAGGATTCGTCTTTATATTTCACTGGGGCTGTCACTGGTTTTGTCTCCCTTGATTGCACCGCATTTGCCGAATCCAGTTCCTGTGACAGCGATCTTACTGAGTCTGATTGTCATGGAGTTTATTATCGGACTGTTTATAGGCACGATTGCGCGGATTTTGATGGTGGCGCTGGATACCGCCGGTATGGCGATTTCGATGATGTCCGGTCTTGGGAGTGCCCAGATTTTTAACCCTGCTTTTTCAACGCAAGGCTCGCTGGTCGGGGCAATGTTTTCTGTCACGGGCGTTCTGATTCTTTTTGCTACGAATATGCATCATCTGCTTTTTTATGGACTGATTGGCAGTTACGAGCTGTTTCCGGTTGGCGGCATTCCCGATACCGGATCCATGGCCGAGCTTATGTCCCGTGCTGTTGCCAAAAGCTTTTTGATCGGGGTGGAAATATCGGCTCCTTTTATTGTTGTCTCACTGCTTGTTTATATTGGAATGGGTGTTCTTACCCGCCTGATGCCACAAATTCAGGTGTTTCTTCTGGCATTGCCGTTACAGATAATCTTGTCGCTGATTACGCTTTCGCTAATGCTTTCTGCCGGAATGATGTTCTGGGTCGCTAGATTTGAGGAAGGGATGGTCTTCTTTCTGAGTGGTGGTTAATTATTTTTCAGTAAATTTCCTATAAATGCATTTTTTGTTTGGAGTAACCATAATTTTATTATAAGTTCGCCTCACATCTTTTTAATGCTGTTATCGTTGACGCATATAACCCTATAGGAGTGGCATGGAAGATCCCTTGCCCATGGCACGTGTTATCCTCGAAAAGAACAAAGGGGATATAACACTGTCCCGCGCCTTTATTCACCGCCAGTTAAAGGCGGCAAAGACGGATGCGTTGCGTAAATTCTGGAGCGATGTGGACGCTATTCTGGGGCAGGCAGATGACAAGTCTTCTAAAAAGCCGGGGAAGAAAGCTCTTTTTTCCTGAATGTAAAACTCCTGTGCTAAAATTGATCTATGGCTGATTCCGATCAAACCGATGATTCACAGAAAACCGAAGACCCGACTCCCAAGCGATTGGAGGATAGTCGTAAAAAGGGTCAGGTTGCCTTGTCCCGCGAGATTAATAACTGGGTGATGCTGCTGGCGGCAACCATATTAATCGGTACCGCGTCTCCCTCTGTCTTTCGAAAATTAAAAGATCATATGCAGGGCTATTTTGAACATGCCGCAGGGTTGCCGGGGGTTCCCGGTGGCGTTGGTGCTGTGCTGGAAAGTTCGTTCTGGACAGTGCTGGGTATTCTGGCGATGCCGCTTCTGGTTTTGATTTTTGCTGCCTTTATTGGGCCGTTTATTCAGGTGGGGCCGTTATTTGCGCCGGAATCCCTGAAGCCTGATATCAGTAAAATTTCACCTGTGAAAGGATTTAAACGGCTATTTTCAACACGCTCCTTGATGGAGTTTGCGAAGGGTATTCTCAAGATTTCCGTGATTTCCGCTATTGGGGTGATGCTTTTATCGCCATTTTTTGGACAGGTGGATCATCTGGTGGGGCTCGCTATCCCGCAGCTTCTGGATGAGACACTGGCGCTTGTGATTCGTCTTATGATGGGCGTTCTGGTGGCACTGATTGTCATTGCTGTTATTGATCTTCTGTTCCAGCGTACCGAGCATATGAAGAAAATGCGTATGTCAAAGCAGGAACTGAAAGATGAATATAAACAGAGTGAAGGTGATCCGCATGTCCGTGCCCGTTTGCGCCAGCTAAGGGGAGAGCGGGCAAGACAGCGTATGATGCAGGCTGTACCACAGGCTGATGTGATTATTACCAACCCGACACACTATTCCATTGCGCTTAAATATGATCCGGAAACAATGGATGCGCCGGTTTGTGTAGCCAAAGGAATTGACGAGGTTGCAATGCGTATTCGTGAAGTTGCGAAGGAACATAATATTACTCTCTACGAAAGCCCGCCGCTGGCGCGTATTCTGTTTGATACCGTTGACATTGATGAAATGGTTCCTGCCGAACATTACAAGGCTGTGGCTGAGGTTATTTCCTATGTCTTCAAACTCAAGGGAAAAATACAGTAAAGTTTTTATGTTTCATTATTCGCTTTTCCCCCCCGGACAGGTATAATCCGGAACATGAAAATTGATCATTCTGAATTTATCGCCAGATATCATCGTATTCTCAAGCCGGAAGAAAAGCAGAAAATAAACCGCAAGAGAGCGGCCATTTCTATTCTTCTGGTTCTCATATATCTTGGGGCGTGTACCGTGGCAGCTATTTTACTGGAAATTCAGCGGGAGGCTATTATTGCCGCCGGACTTGCTTTTATCGCGGCTTCGGCAATATCTTACTATGTCAATAAATCGTTCCATCTTCGCAGCGCGCAGGATAAAGAGCGTGATCTTATCAAGGAGGTGCTGGAAGGAAGCCGGGGCGAGCGGATTATCACAGATGACAACGATCATTGTATTTATGCCAATGATAAGTTCAAAGCGCTTTGTGCGGAATTTGGCGAGCCTACTCTGGAAAATTTTTCACGGCTGTTCGAGAATAACGCAGAAACACTTTCGCATTTCCGGTTACTCGCCGATCAGGCTTATCGCGGGCTGATTGATTCTATCGAGCTTCACTGTACCTCCGGTGGCCGTGATATCTGGTATCAGATTACGGTTCAGCCTGTGGCGGGGTGGGAAGGCTATATCCATTGGCGGATTGATGATATTTCGCGCAAACTTGAAGCGGATCGTGCGATCCATGACGAGCGGGAAAAGCTGATTGATTTCACCGATAATGCGCCGGTCGGGTTTTTCTCTGTGGACGAGAAGGGACGGTTTGTCTTTGTGAATGCAACACTGGCGCGATGGCTTGGGGAGGATATCCATACCATTCTCAGGGAAGGGCGGCTTCATACCTATTTTGAATCAGTACCGGAAAATGCACGGCCTTACGATATTATTCCCCATGGTGGCGCCAAGCAGATGAGCGAAACAGTGATGAAAGGCCCCGGAGGGAAAACCTTTACAGCTTCTATCAGTCAGGCTGTTGTTAATGAAGGAAACGGGACGGTTCGAACACGGGGTGTTGTCCATGATCTGACGGCAGAGCGCGCAATGAGACAGGCATTGCAGGCATCGGAGGACAGATTTCATCGTTTTTATGAAGACGCGCCGTTGGGGATTGCCATGCTGAATTCTCAGGGGGCACTGGATGATTGTAATCCTGCGCTGGCTTTTATGCTGGGTTATGAGGTGGCAGAGATGGAGGGCCGTCAGTTCGAGGCGCTTATCAAGGATGATGACAGGGAGCGGGCGCTGGCCGCTCTTAGAACCATGGATAAGGAGCTTCCGGGGAGTAAGCCCATGGAAATTGTTCTGCTGGGGAAAGAGAAAGAGTTTGCTGTCCAGATGTATGCCCGTAAACTGGCCGGCAGTGATAATCTTGTGCTGCATTTCATTGACCTGACCCAGCAGAAAGAGCTGGAAGCGCAGTTTGTCCAGTCCCAGAAAATGCAGGCAATCGGTCAGCTCGCAGGGGGGATTGCGCACGATTTTAATAATTTATTGACGGCGATTATCGGATTTTGTGATTTGTTGCTGCTGCGTCACAAACCCGGTGATTCTTCATTTTCCGATATTATGCAGATCAAGCAGAACTCCAATCGTGCGGCCAATCTTGTACGCCAGCTTCTGGCCTTTTCGCGGCAGCAGACCCTGCGCCCGAAGGTTCAGGATTTAAGCGACATTCTCACCGAGCTTTCCCATCTGATGCGCCGTTTGATCGGGGCGAATATCGAGCTTGATTTGATTCATGGCGCGGATATCGGGCTTGTCAAAGTTGATGTTGGACAGATGGAGCAGGTTTTAATCAATCTGGCGGTGAATGCCCGTGATGCGATGGAGGAGGGGGGCAAGCTCACCATTGTCACTGGCAGTTTCGAGAACAAAAAGCCGATCGAAAAAGGAAGCGATACCATGCCTCCGGGGCAATGGGTTACACTGGAAATCAGTGATACAGGATGCGGAATCCCGCCGGAGAATTTTAGCCGTATTTTCGAGCCGTTTTTTACCACCAAAGAAGTTGGTTCCGGCACCGGGCTCGGGCTGGCTACTGTGTATGGTATCATTCGCCAGACAGGGGGCTATCTTGATGTGCAGAGCAAAGTCGGGAAAGGGACGGTTTTTACCATCTATTTGCCGCGCCTTTCCGAAAGTGAAGCCGAAGATGTTATTGAAAAACCGGAAGAGGAAGATCTTGCCAGAGACTTAACCGGCACAGCGCGTATTCTCTTGGTCGAGGATGAAGATGCCGTGCGGACATTCAGTTCCCGGGCATTATCTAACAAAGGGTATGAAATGCTGGAGGCGGATAGTGGCGAAGCGGCACTCGGCCTGCTTGATAAAGAAGATTCTCCTGACATTGATTTGCTGGTGACCGATGTTATTATGCCCAATATGGATGGTTCGACCCTTGCCGGAAAAATCCGCGAAAGAAAGCCGGATTTGAAAATTATTTATATTTCTGGCTATACTGAAGAAAAACTCAAGGAACATCTAGGGAAAAATATCTGGTTCCTTCCCAAGCCTTTTACGCTGAAGCAACTTGCCGCTAAAGTTAAGGAAGCGCTGGAAGAATAAATCTGTGATAATTGCCCTGCTTTTCTAATGGTCTGTTTTAAGCTACACTTTAAAAAATAATAAACAGACAGGGACAGGAATGGATTGTGGCTGCGCGTCTATTTTTAACAGACTTTCGAAAGTTGATCGTCTTAAATTAAAGGGTGCGGCTCTGACGAATGGAATTACAGGGTTTTTGCGTGATGATACAAAGATTCATCCTGTGCGTTATCCTTTTTATGCGGCCTATCTTATCGCTGTTCTTACGCCGCTTCCTGTTCCGTTTGTCTCGACAGCTCTGCTGGTGTCAACGTTTCTGTGGACGAAGTTCAGTCAATCAGAAACAGCAATCCGTATGAAGGCACATCTGAAGGAGGCTTTTAATGAAGAATCCCTTGTCTGCCAGCATAGAAAATTTATTAAACAGGACTTACAAAATCCCGATGTTTTTAATATAAAATCCGGCGCGCTGATGCGTCACACCGGCCAAAAATCCTGGAACCATGGCAGGGAAGCAACAAAACATGCCTGGAAGGCATTCAGGGATTTTGTAAGACAATAGGAAGTGTTCCAATTTCGTTCTTTTTTGTGCTTTACAAGAAGAACGTATCATGTACGATGGATCGTAGATAGTGGGTGGCGATTCGAAAAGAGGCCATTGTATTATGGATGGAAATATGCACATTAAGGGGAGATATTATGGCGGCAAAACAGCTTAAGACAGGGGACGTTATGGAGAAGGCATCATCATCGGATAAAACAAAAGCACTGGATGCGGCTCTCGCGCAGATTGAGCGCGCCTTTGGAAAAGGCTCGATTATGAAATTGAGTGGCGGCGATACGCAAATGAATATCGAAACCATTTCAACAGGGTCGCTCGGACTTGATATCGGGCTCGGTATTGGAGGGTTGCCTCGTGGAAGAATTATTGAAATTTATGGACCGGAAAGCTCGGGGAAGACAACATTGGCATTGCATGTTATTGCCGAGGCGCAAAAAGCAGGGGGAACATGTGCGATTGTTGATGCGGAACATGCTCTTGATCCGTCTTATGCAAAGAAACTCGGTTGTGATATTGAAAATCTCCTGATCTCGCAGCCTGATGCAGGGGAACAGGCACTTGAAATTACCGATACACTGGTGCGTTCAGGGGCGCTTGATGTGCTGGTTGTTGACTCGGTTGCGGCTCTGGTTCCCCGTGCCGAACTGGAAGGCGAGATGGGAGATTCCCATATGGGGCTGCAGGCGCGGCTGATGTCACAGGCTTTGCGGAAGCTGACCGGCTCAATCTCGCGTTCACGGACAATCGTTATCTTTATTAACCAGATTCGTATGAAAATCGGGGTGATGTTCGGGTCGCCGGAGACAACGACGGGGGGGAATGCGTTGAAATTCTATTCTTCGGTTCGTCTTGATATCCGCCGTATCGGCGCGATCAAGGATCGTGACCAGATTGTTGGCAACCAGACCCGTGTGAAAGTTGTAAAAAACAAAATGGCTCCGCCGTTCCGGCAGGTTGAGTTTGATATTCTGTATGGTCAGGGTATTTCCAAAGTTGGTGAATTGATTGATCTGGGTGTACAGGGCAATTTTGTCGAGAAGTCGGGATCATGGTTTGCCTATGATGGCCAGCGTATCGGTCAGGGGCGTGAGAATGCCAAGCAGTTCATGCGCGATAATCCGGAGATTGCCGCGAAACTGGAAGACCAGATCCGGAAAAACGCCGGTGTCGTTGCCGATGCCATGCTGGTGGGTTCTGATAGTGCAGAATCCGCTGCTGAAAATGCAATGGAAGATACAGCAAATGATATGCCGGATGATGATATCAAAGAAAAAGGTAAAAAGGCTGCTGGATAAAATATAGAGAATTTTATGCTAAAGTCCTTTTTCCTGTCATTCTGGTAATTTTTTATGAGCAAATATTATCAGCCGGAATTCTTATGTGAGCCTTAAATTGGCTCGCATTACCGGATTCCGTTTGTTTAATTATAGCCGAATTTATAAATATCAAGATATCGTCATTGCCTGAATTCATTGATGAATTATAGGGTGATCTATGTCAACGAATAGATTTCCCCAGGATTTTCTAATGAAAGTCCGGAGAATGACGGAGAAAAAAAAGTATAAGTAATTATAAATTTAGTTATAAGCACTCCTTTGGAATGCCAACGGGATGACGATAGGGGAGGATTGTTTAATTCGTAATTAGCGCGATTGATCCTTAAGATGACGGATTTCGGCGAATCTTTGTACTGATCCGGCGCGTAAAAAGACATTTGTCTGTTTTTCCAGTCCCAGTATTGAGGGGATTGTCGCTTTATTTTCGGCGCGTGTCTGGTAGACCGAGATCATCCGTTCTTTTAATGCCGTATTATCAGGTTCGATTGTCAGGCAGAACTCTCCATTGGCCTGTGTATATTCATGGCCGCAATAAATCAGCGTATCATCCGGCAGCGCCATAATTTTGTTCAGGGATTTCCACATTTGCCCGGCTGTTCCCTCAAAGAGCCGTCCACAACCCATAGCAAAAAGTGTATCCCCGCAAAAAAGTGCTTTTTCTTGTGGAAAGTACAGGCAGATATGATCGCTGGTATGGCCGGGTGTTTCCAGTATTTGTGCCGTGCTTGTACCGATTTTTAATAAATCGCCCTCTTTTAGCGGGATATCAAGATCCTCAATCCGGCAGGAATCGGCAGCGGGAGCAGCGATACGGCAGCCATAGGCTTTTTTGAGTGCCTGATTTCCTCCCGTATGATCCCAATGATGGTGGGTATTGATGATGGTATCGGGTTTGAGCTCTTTGTCTTCCAGCAGGTGTTTTACGGGTGCGGCTTCGGACGGATCAAGAATAGCCACAGAGCCATCTTCATCTACCAGTAAATAGGCGTAATTGTCTTTGAGCAAAGGAATAAGGGTAATCTCGATCATGTCCTGATTTCCTTTGTTTCTAATGCATCGGCAAGGCGGGTTTTTGCACTGCCGGGGCGAAGGGGTTTTTGCTGGGATTGATGAGGAGACCAGCCAATGAGGAAAATAATCTCGAAAGTTGCTCTGATGCGTCCGTTTTCTTCCGGAAAGTTTTTATGATACAGGGTTTCGATTTCAGCCATAAAGGTTTTATTGAGAGGCTTTCCCCTTTCTTTCAGACTATTGCCTTCGCCCATCCCGCGTAAATCCTGCATCAGGCTACGTACATTTTTATAGGAAACGGTGATAATTTCGGAATCAACAACCGGCAGGGCAAAACCACCACGCTGCATCAGACTGCCGATCTGCTGTTTATCGGCAAAAGGAGCAATATGAGACCCCGCGCCGCGCCGGATCTTCATTTCTGCCTGCATCATGACCTGACGTAATTCATAAAGTGTTTCTCCGCCGAGCAGTGCGGCAAGACAGACTCCATCCGGTTTAAGCGCTCTGTTCATCTGGATTAAAGCGCCCGGCATGTCATTGGTTGTGTGCAACGAAAGCGGGCTGAGAATGAGATCAAAAGTTTCCGGAGCAAAAGGCAGATATTCTTCGTCTCCCTGAATTGAAAGGGCATCCGGATCAAGAAAGTTTTCGGCAAGATCCATAATGACAAGATCCTGAATACCGGAAATATTCGTAAGGCTGCTGTCTTTAAAACCGCGTCCGCCCATGAGCAGAGTTTTTGGAAATGTGCGTTTGATGTCCTGTAATCTGTCGATCAGGTCGGCGTTGACCCTGTTTATTAAAAAGTCATAGTTTCCAAATGTTGGCGCAGCGCGGTTGCGGTTGCGGCGGACAAGGTTCCTGTCGAAAATTTCGATGATTTTTGCGTTATTGTTTTGCATAAAAAAATTATGTTCCGGTTGATTTTGTGTCTTTTCTGTTTTTGACATCATGATCAACATCTTTGCCACGTACGGATTTTCCTGAGGGAACAAAGCCTTTTTCAACAGCATGGTGAATATCAACAAAATCAGGCGTGCTTATATAGGTGGATCTGGCAAGCGCAGCCGCTTCTTCTATTTTTTTCCTGCTTTTTTGTGCTGACCAGCCGGAAAAGCCAAGGCCAGTGGTGTTTGTACTATTCATGACGGCAGGCGCTGCGTTTATTGTCTGCTCATAAATCTGATTGGCATTCATACTCCAGTCTCCGGAAACCTCGCTGCTATGTGCCAAAGATCTGTAAACTCTTTGAAAACGGGAAACAATATAACGGTCATTGCCAAAATCATCAATCGCCCACATCAGATTTATCAGCTTCATTAGTGGTGCATATTGCACAGGACCTCCGAGAGGGCCGCTGCTTTCTCCGGTTGTGGCAACACAAAAAGGAAAAATCCTGATGGGTGTTAGACCAAGATGGCAAAAATAGCTTTCACCAAGGCGCGCTACCTTTTCGGGCGGAATATCAAACTGCGTAGCGATAAAGCGTTTTGCCTGACTAAGGCTGGTAACTTCTTTTGGCAAAGTTATGCTCGGCGCACGGATGGTAAGACCATTGCCACTATGTCTTTGCGGAATAGGCAGATACTCGGTCACCACACCGCCCATAACAAGTCCTGTCTGCGAATGTTTGGTCAAGGGTAGAATAACGGCTTTATTGATGGTTTGGTCATCGGAGATAACAAATTCCATATCCCGCGAGGCCATGCCTTCCAGTCCTCCTTCTATCCAGCCCTCATCAATGAAAATTGATTTGATCGTTCGCAGGTTTCCTGCTGTGCCTTTAATATTTTTAAAGCGTTTATCCGCTTCTATCCGGTCTCTCAGAAATTTCTTTGTATCCAGATTCTTTTTGGGAAGGCCGCTCTCCAGCGCCAGTGGACACTCATTCCAGGTTTCGGCTTTCATACCCAGTAGATCGTAAAGATGGAGGATTTGCATTTCTAGCCGACTATTGGGAAGAAAGCCGACATTAATGGCATTCAGGATACTTTGCGCGTTTATTTCACGGATCAGACCGTTTGTCGTAAATCCTTCCAGTTCGGGAGGGATATATTTGGGTATAATCGTGCCTTCATGTTCGCTGACGCGTAAAAAGCGGGTTTTGATCTGTTCATCAATGAAATCCGGAGCCGGAAAGAAATTAGGCCCTTTTTCCAGCGTACATCCCATCGCGGGTTTCAGTCCCAGATAGTCACGGGCAAAAAGAACCACCGCTTTTGGTTCCCCCTGTTCGACATCATGGATAGCGCCCGAAGGCAAGGAAATAGCCTCTGTCATATGTCCTGACCAGCGTTTTCCATCAAGCTGTTTTCCGGAGCGGGGAACGGCGTTGGCAATGCCCCGTGGCAAGCCTTCATGAACAAAGATATTCAGATCGCCTGTTTCGGTGACGCGATAAGGCAGTATCTCTGTTATATCTATATTACGCGTGATGATATCAAAAATCTGGCCGTTCGTGTCATTCCGCATTGCCGTGATGCGGATCTGGCTGTCCATGGAGTTTGACGGGCGGCGCTCCTGTAGCCGTAAGCTTTTATTATCGCCAACTTTTTGAGCCACAGCAACAAAACTTGTAGCAGGCAAAGGAAGCGGTTTGCCATCGTCAGCATAAATATGGAAGTTGCCTTCAAAACGTTCTTTGATAATGGCATCATCCCATTGTGGCGAAGTATAGAGCACTCTTGCCCCAAGCCCGCGCAGGTTTTTACGGAATTCACGCGGCGTAAAGAAAGTGTACTCCATGGCAAGCTCCTCATGCCATGTTGCGCGATCATCTTTGCGCATAATAAATTCATAGGCCCATTTATAAGGTAAACGGAACAGGCGGGTCTGGGGGAAGCGCGGCGGGAGCTCCTCAAGAAAAAATCCCGTAAATTTTTTGTTGCCACGCGGACGGGCGTGTTCGGCATACCATACCAACAGATCGGGTTCGGATAAATCTTCCAAAGCCTCGCTCGCGCTCTCGAAATCTCTCATTTCGAGCAATACATACTCCTCCGGCGGCGGCATCGCATAGTCACGGATAAACATCAGTCCATTTTGTTTTAGAAGATTAAAATGGTTGTCCAGGGAATTTATAAGGGCGCGTTCGGAGTGTTTGAGATTTGAAAATATCTCATGAAGAATAAATGAGCTGATAAGGGCATCCACCGATCCTGCTTCCAGTCCGGCCATTGTTTTAATATCCCCGGTACGGAACTCAAGATTAGAGGCTACAAAATTTTTCTGCGCCGTCGATATTATTTTTTTGCTGGAATCTATGCCAATAAAATTGATTTGCGGATTTAAAACAGCCATAGCATAGGTCATTTTAGGAGAGCATCCCATATCGACAATCGTGGCGCCAGGCATAACCATAAGGTGCGCCATTGTAAACCATGCCTTGCGGATAATGGGGGCAGGCACACCGCGTAAGGCCTCATTTTTCAGATAATAGGATTCAAGCGTGGCCGAAACAGGAGAGTCAGTGTCAAGTCCTCCCTCATCGAGAACAGAGGCGGAATTATGACCATCACTCAGATTTGACTTGTTTGCCATGGTTTCCTGCTTTTCCTGATCTATTATATGTATATAATAAAAACAGATTTCACGCAAATTCTTTGAATAACAGGGCATGGAAATACAGAGGATATATAAGGACAGGCTTTGGAAAGCTCTTGATTTTGTGCTCCCGCCACGCTGCGTCATGACGGGGGAGATTGTGGACAGGCAGGGTATGATTGACCCTAAAATCTGGCGTGATCTGCATTTTATTAGTGATCCTGTCTGTGCCTGTTGTGGATTCCCTTTTGAGTTCGAGGTTGCAGAAGGGGATGAAACAGGGCTGTTATGCGGTAACTGTCTTGTGAAAAGACCCGTTTATGCCAGTGCCCGCGCTGCACTTGTTTATGATAATATAAGCCGTGGTATGATTTTGAAATTCAAGCATGCGGATCAGACTCACGTCGTTCACGCTTTTGTTCCCTGGCTCAGGCGGGTGGGGGCGGATATGCTGGGCAAGGCGGATTACCTTGTCCCTGTACCACTCCATCGTTTCCGGTTGATCCAAAGACGCTATAATCAGGCTGCCCTGATTGCGCAGGCACTTGGCAGGGAATGCGGTATTCCGTATCTTCCCGATCTATTAAAGCGCTATAAATCGACAAAGAGTCAGGGGTATCTTGGTTATAAGGAACGGCAACAGAATGTCAAAAACGTATTCACGATTGCCCCGCGTCACGAGACTGTTTTTGCGGGTAAAACTATTATTCTGATTGATGATGTCTATACAACAGGAGCAACGGTGAAAGAGTGTGCCAAAGCCCTGTTAAAAGCGGGTGCAAAAGAAGTGCATGTTCTTGCCGTGGCGCGGGTTGTCAGGGCAGAATTTAACGGGTGACTGCTTTATTCAACGGGGATATTCAGGGGCAAGGGGTTTATTTCCAAGCTTTGATCTGTTTAAGATGCGTTTATGCCAGAACAACAGAATTTTATCCATCTGCATGTGCACTCTGCCTATTCATTGGCGGAAGGGGCGATGCATCCGAAGGCGCTTGTTGATCTGTGCCAGATTAACAGGATGCCGGCACTTGCGGTCACGGATAGCGGGAATCTGTTCGGGGCGCTTGAATTTGCGACGGCGGCGGCCAAAGGCGGTGTGCAACCGATCATCGGATGCCAGATTAATCTGGGACTGGAAGCGCATCAGCTTGTCCTGCTGTGCCAGAGTGAAGCGGGCTACCGGAATCTATGCAAACTTGTCAGTGATTCATTCCTGAAAGTCGAAGCGGCACAGATACCGCATATTGACTGGCCGCAACTTGCCGGAAATGCGGAAGGGTTGATTTGCCTGACAGGGGGGCTGGCGGGATCTGTAGCGCAATATCTGGCGCATAACCAGCCAAAACCAGCCGAAGAGGTCATTAAAAAACTTAAAAAAATATTTAGGGACAGGCTTTATGTTGAAGTGCAGCGTCATGGTCTTCCTGAAGAAGATGCTGTGGAAGAGGCGCTTGTTGATCTGGCCTATAAGCATGATATTCCGCTTGTCGCCACGAATGATTGCTATTTTCCGCAGCGTAAAATGCATGAAGCGCATGATGCACTTTTATGTATTGCTGCTGGCCGCTATGTCATTGAAGAAGACCGCCGCAAGGTCACGCCGGAGCATTATTTTAAGTCCTCTGGGGAGATGCAGGCGTTATTTTCCGATCTTCCGGAGGCTATTCATAATACACTGGTCATTGCGCGGCGCTGTTCTTTTTTACTAAAAATGATTGATCCGATTTTGCCACCTTTTGCAACGGAGGGGGGACGTACAGAAGTTGAAGAGCTCAAGATACAGGCGCAAAAAGGGTTGCGCTGGCGGCTGGAAAATTTCGTTTTTACTGAGGGGCTTGATGAAGATGCAAAAAAAGAACTCTCGAAACCCTATGAGGAACGTTTGCAATATGAGCTGGATGTTATTATCCAGATGGCGTTTCCGGGCTATTTCCTGATTGTGTCCGATTTTATTATTTGGGCAAAGGAGCAGGGGATTCCCGTAGGCCCTGGACGGGGATCGGGAGCGGGGTCTGTTGTCGCCTGGGCGCTGAAAATTACGGATCTTGACCCGCTGCAATTTGGCCTTTTGTTTGAACGGATGCTCAATCCCGAGCGGGTTTCCATGCCGGATTTTGACGTTGATTTCTGTCAGGAGCGGCGGGACGAAGTGATCCGTTATGTGCAGAACCGTTATGGCCATGACCATGTAGCGCAGATTATTACGTTTGGAAAACTACAGGCGCGGGCGGTGGTGCGCGATGTCGGGCGTGTCCTGCAAATGCCTTACGGGCAGGTTGACCGCATTGCCAAAATGATTCCGGCCAATCCTGCCAACCCTATTTCTTTACAGGATGCCCTTTTGCAGGATGCTGATCTTCGCGCTGAAAAGGATAAGGAGGAAACGTCTCAAAAGCTGATTGATATTGCCCTGCAGCTTGAAGGGCTGTATCGCCATGCCTCGACCCATGCGGCGGGTGTGGTCATCGGGGACAGGCCACTTCATAAACTTCTGCCCCTTTACCGTGATCCGCGCTCTGATATGCCGGTGACGCAGTTTAATATGAAGTATGTCGAGCCTGCTGGACTGGTGAAGTTCGATTTTCTGGGTCTGAAAACCCTGACTGTGATTCAAAAGGCCTTGCGCTTTGTCAAAGAGGTTCATGGCACAGAGATTGATATTCTGCAGATACCCCTTGATGATGCCAAGAGTTATGAACTGTTGCAGGCGGGAAATACAGTCGGAGTGTTCCAGCTTGAAGGCGCGGGAATGCGTGATGCCATGCGCAAGATGAAGCTCAACCGTTTTGAAGATATCATCGCGCTTGTGGCGCTCTACCGTCCCGGTCCTATGGATAATATTCCCCTTTATATAGATTGCAAACTCGGCAGAAAAGAGCCGGATTATATGCATCCCAAGCTCCGGCTCTTTCTTGAGGAAACCTATGGCATTATGATCTATCAGGAGCAGGTCATGCAGGCCGCGCAGGCGCTGGCGGGTTATACGCTGGGGGGTGCCGATTTACTGCGGCGGGCGATGGGTAAGAAAATCAAGGCGGAAATGGACGCGCAGCGCGAAATGTTTGTTGCCGGAGCAAAAGAACATAGCGCTGTCCCTGCCAATCAGGCCAATGCTATTTTTGACCAGATTGCTAAATTCGCCGGATATGGCTTTAACAAATCCCATGCGGCGGCTTATGCGCTGATTGCTTATCAGACGGCATGGCTCAAGGCCAATTATCCGGTTGAATTTATGGCAGCCTCCATGACACTTGATATGGGCAATACGGATAAGCTGAGTATTTTCAAGCAGGAACTTGATTTTATGAAGATTCCTTTGCTGCCGCCGGATATTAATATGTCAGGCGCGGCCTTTCGTGTAGAGGGCAAAGCGGTGCGTTATGCCTTTTCTGCCCTGAAAGGAGTGGGGGATCAGGCCATGAAAAATCTTGTGCAGGAGCGGGATGAAAATGGATTATACAAGGATCTGAACGATTTCTCCGGACGTATGGAGTTTTCTTCCATGAATAAACGCCAGCTTGAACGAATGGTCTGTGCCGGCGTTTTTGACTCGCTGAATACGAACAGGGCGCAGCTTCATGGAAGCGTGGAAACGATCCTGCGCCATGCACAAGCGCTTGCGGCAGAAAAGTCCAGCGGACAGTCCAGCCTTTTTGGTGGTGCGGAGAGTAGCTTTTCTGATATGCCGGAACTCCAGACTATCAGGCCGTGGGATGCCCTCGAAACTTTGCGTCATGAATTCGATGCGGTCGGCTTTTATCTATCCGCGCACCCCCTTGATGGTAAAGCTGAATTATTGGCACGGATGAATATTATTACTATGGCGCAAGTTGACGAAAAACTGGTGTATCAGAGCAGTGTCTTTCTTGATATGGCAGGAGTTCTGATTAAAAAGCAGATCCGTGTTTCTCCAAAATCCGGTAATAAATATGCGTTCTTACAGCTTTCAGATTCTTCGGGTGTGTATGAAGTGATGGTATTTTCCGAACTTCTGGCAGCGGCGCGTGATATTTTGATAGAAGGTGAAACGCTCTTGCTGAAAGTCATTGCCGAGAAAAAAGAGGATCAGACCCGCTACACGGTGCAGGATATCAAGCCGCTGGATGAGTCGCTTTCGAAGAAAATTCAGGAAGTGCGGCTTTTTCTCGAAGATGAAAAACCCGCAACAGCTTTAAAAAACCTTCTTGCCATGGAAGGAGATGGACGTGCAAAAATTATTGTCTGTATTCTGATAGCAGAAGACCGGATTGCAGAGATAGAATTACAGGGAAAATGGCGTTTCTCTCCAGAAATGAAGAGTCATCTGTCCCGTATAGAAGGCGTATTGGAAATTCAGGAATTATAAGCTGTAAGTCTAATATCTTGCTTTCCTTTCATAGGCACGGTATTTAATTTTCATGTCAAAAACGCTAGATGTTTTACGTCAACAAATTGATATTCTTGATCACAATATTCACGATCTTCTGATGAAACGTGGGGATCTTGTGACGAAGATTGCTGAAGAAAAGCGTAAGAATAAAATACAGGCTGTCCAGCCAGCGCGTGAAGTGATGCTAATAAGAAAGTTATTGGCACGGCATAAGGGCGATATTCCTTCGGAAATTATTGTGCGCGTCTGGCGCGAGATCGTTGGAACCTTGCAGAACAAGGTGAAAGTGGCTGTTTGCATTCCATATGAGCAGACAGGGTTTGTCTATTGGGATATGGCTAAAGATTACTTTAGCAATGTTTCGCCGCTGCATAAAGTAACCAATCCTTTGGTGGCTCTCTCGCAGGTGAGAGAAAATGAAGCTGCTTTTGCTGTTTTGCCGTGGCCGGAGGATGATATTTCCAATCCATGGTGGGGTTATTTGCTGGAAGAATCCGGTGATCCGGGTATGAAAATTGTCGCCCGTCTTCCCCTGGGGCAACGTGTACGGGAATCCCGTAATCCTGAGTATCGTGCTTTACTTGTGGCGCGCCTGAATTATGAGCCAACAGGATCTGACCGGAGTTTTCTGGCGCTTGATCTTGATGAGGATATTAGCCGCGCCCGCATTCTGGAGAGGGCAAAAACGCTGGATCTTGCACCTCTTAGCTTACATAGCTGCTCCAGCGTCAAACCGCGTCGGAAGCTGCATCTTCTCGAAATTGAAGGTTATCTGGATCCTGCGGGAGAGATTCAGGAAAAACTGCTTCATTCTCTTGATGATCCTGATGGTAAATGTATTTGTCCGGGAGGGTATCCTGTGCCGTTTATATACAGGAATCATATAGAGAAAAGCAGTGCACAATAAAATTACCATTATAGGATTTGGTCTGATCGGGTCATCGCTGGCGCGGAATATCAGGAAATATGATCTGGCCAAGGAAATTATTGTGGTGGATCGTGATAAAAATATTTGCCAGAGAGCGCTGGATCTGGCGCTTGCCGATTATGCTATGATCGATATCCGCAAAGGGGTAGAGGCCAGCGATCTTGTGATTTTGGCTGTTCCTGTCGGTGCTTGCGGGAGGATAGCAGAGCAGATGCGTTATTCCTTGAAAGAGGGAGCTATTGTTACGGATGTGGGTTCTGTTAAAGGCGCGGTTATCAATGCTGTTAGCCCGCATATTCCTGCTTGCGTTCATTTTATCCCCGCACACCCTGTTGTCGGGACAGAATATTCGGGATCTGAATTCGGTTTTACAGAGTTGTTTCAGGGGCGATGGTGTATTGTGACGCCCTTGCCGGAAACAGATATAAGAGCCCTTGAAAAAGTCACCTCCCTGTGGGAATCCTGCGGGGCAATGATTGAGATTATGGAGGTGGAACGGCATGATTTGATTCTGGCGATTACCTCGCATTTGCCGCATCTTCTGGCTTATACCATTGTAGGAACGGCTTATGATTTGGAAAAAGATACCAGAGATGATGTGATCCGGTTTTCGGCATCAGGATTCCATGATTTTACCAGGATTGCAGCGTCTGACCCTGTGATATGGCGGGATATATTCCTGAATAATAAATACGCTGTGCTGGAGATATTAAAGCGTTACTATGCCGATCTGGAAAAAGTGAAAAAAGCAATTATGGATGATGATGGAGATTATCTGGAAGCTTTTTTCACCCGTGCGCGCAAGATTAGAAAGTAGATTATTGAATCAGGAGAGACAGGATTTTAGTTTTATTTTGATGTCATATGTGCTTGTGTTTTGATATCGTATATGCTATCTTTAAGGAAGATAAGAATGAAAGTGGTTATTGATACGAATATTTTTGTGGGCGCGTTACAATCCTATGATGGTATTAACAGGAAGATATTACAATGTTGTTTTGAGGGGGATATTGATCCGTTGATGGGCGATGCCCTTTATTATGAATATGAAAGTTTGCTGCATCGTGACTATCTGTTTGAAAGAAGTCTTTTTCATGCTTTTGAAAGGGAGGATTTTTTGAATGATTTCCTGTCACTTTGCCAGTGGGTGCGGGTTCATTATCGCTGGCGGCCAAATTTGCCGGATGAAGGGGATAATCATATAATTGAACTGGCGCTGGCGGGTGGGGCGAACAAGATTTTGACATGGAACAAGAAAGATTTTCGCGGTGGTGATCTGACGATGCGTTCTCTTGAGATTCTGACACCGGAAGATTATTTGAGAAAATACAGCACAGGGAGGGTATAATAATGGCAACCTTGACAATAAGAATGCCGGATGACAAGGCGGAACGGTTAAAGCAACTGGCCATTCATCGCGGCATTAGCGTCAATAAACTGTTTGAAGAATGGGCGGCGATGGGTATTTCTGAATTTGACTGTGAATCCCGCTTTATGGCGCGGGCGGCACGGGGTTCACGGGAACACGGGCTTTCCATGCTTGCGGAGCTGGATCGGCGTGATCGTGAAGATCCGGGCAAAAGCCGTTACGGTCTCCATGATCATGAACAATCTCCTTTATGAAAGTTAAAGCCGCGCCATGAAAACTGTTAAAGTCGGATCAATTGATATTGGTAATGAAAAACCTTTTACCCTTTTGGGCGGGTTGAATGTTCTTGAAAATGAAGAAATAACGCTTAAAGCCGTGCAGGTCTATAAGGATATCGCGGACAGATTGGGTATCCCTTTTATTTTCAAGGCCAGCTTTGACAAGGCTAACCGCTCCAGTATCCATAGCTATCGCGGCGTGGGACTGGATGAGGGGCTTCGTATTTTTCGTAAGGTGAAAGAGGAATTCGGCGTTCCCCTTATTACGGATGTGCATGAAATTGAACAATGCGCGCCTGTCGCTGAAGTCGTTGATGTTATCCAGATTCCGGCGTTTCTGGCACGCCAGACAGATTTGGTAAGCGCTATGGCCAAAACCGGCGCGGTGATCAATATCAAAAAACCGCAATTTATGTCGCCATTTCAGATCAGTCATGTTGTTGATAAATTTAAGGAATGCGGGAATGAAAATGTGATTATCTGTGAACGCGGCCATGCTTTCGGCTATGATAATCTTGTCGTTGATCCAATGGCCTTTGGTGTGATGAAAGAGATGACGGACGGTGTTCCGATTATTTGTGACACTGTCCATGCCTCGCAAATGCGTCTGGCTGGCAGTGAAGCCTCTGGCGGACGCAGAGCGCTTGTGCCTGACTTGACCCGCGCTGTTCTTGCGATTGGTATTGCCGGAATTTTTATTGAAGCTTATGAGGATCCCGATAAAGCCAAATGTGATGGGCCTTCTGCCCTTCCTTTTGATAAACTTGAGAAATTTCTGGTGCAAGCCAAAGCTATCGATGATCTTGTCAAATCAATGGCTTTGGTAAATATTTTATAATTACTGCAGAAAAGAAATAATCATAGTTATGCTTTTTTATTCTTTTTTTCCTTGCGCTTCTGGTCTTGCCAGCTTGCTTCCATTTCGGTCAGGGTTGCTTCTTTCAAAGACAAAGATTTTTCCTTAAAATCAGATTCTATTCCTTTGAATCTTCTTGAGAATTTATTGTTTGACTGGCGTAGAACATCCTCACAATTGGCGCCGAGCATCCGTCCGTAATTGGTAAGAACAAAAAACAGATCCCCCAGTTCATCAAGGATTTCATCCTGCTTCTCGTTTTCAAGCGCTTCGCGCATTTCGGCGATTTCTTCTTCCATTTTATCAAGGACATCATCAGGATGCGCCCATTCAAATCCAACGCTTGCCGCACGTTTCTGTAACTTTTGTGCGCGGAGCAGAGCAGGAAGATTTTGCGGAACATCATCAAGAATACTCTCTTGCATTGCTTCCTGTTTTTCGAGGGCTTTCCGTTGATCCCAGATACGGTTTTCAACATCATCGGCACTCGTTGCTTTTTCTTCTCCGAAAACATGGGGATGGCGGTGGATCATTTTGGTTGTGACATGGGCGGCAATGTCGTCAAAAGTAAACAGATTCTGTTCTTTGGCCATTTGTGCGTGAAAAACGACCTGCAATAAAAGATCGCCTAGCTCGTCCTTTAGATCGTCCATATTGTTGCGTTCGATCGCATCGGCAACTTCATAGGCCTCTTCGATAGTATAAGGTGCAATGGTTTTAAAATTCTGCTCTATATCCCAAGGGCATCCGGTTTCAGGGTTTCGTAGCCTTGCCATGAGAGCCAGAAGATTTTTTATGGCGGAACTGTTATCCATAAGGACGTTACCTTTTTATATTAAAATAAACCCCCGGCCAGAAGGCAAGGGGTTTGAATTTTTTAACAAGACAACGAGGTTTAAGCTGCTTGTTTTTCTTCTTCTAAAGCATCGGCTGCAACTTTGTCCTCTACAGCTTTCTGGGCTTTCTTTGTAGCGGCTTTGGCTGCTTTGCCAAGAATGTCTTCAAGCTGTTCTGTTGCCTTGTCTTCGCCGATAGATTCAACAGCGGCAACTTCACGGGCAAGACGTTCCAGCGCAGATTGGTAAATCTGGCGTTCGCTGTAGGATTGCTCGTTATCATCATTGCTGCGTTTCAGGTCGCGCAGAACTTCTGCAATGGCAACCGGATCGCCGGAATTGATTTTCAGTTCGTATTCCTGAGCACGGCGGCTCCACATCGTACGGCGAATGCGAGCACGGCCTTTCAGGGTTTTTAACGCGTCTTTAAGACGATCTCCTGTACATAATTTACGTAGACCTGAAGGTCCCGCTTTCATAACAGGAACTTTTAGACGCATACGATCTTTTTCAAAAGAGATATTATAAAGTCTGACTTCTGCGCCGCCAGCTTTGATTGTTTCAATGCCTTCGATTTGGCCAACGCCATGGGCAGGGTAAACTACGTAATCTCCAGTTTTAAAATCGATATTGTCATTTATCATGTTATACACCTATTCCTGTTATAGAGTTTACTTAACTGACAGTCAAAAAAAGCAGCGACCCAATGCCACAGGGACAGTTTTGCATCATCTTCTTTTTCACGTGCTGCGAGCTTGATAAAGGCTCCCTGAACGCTTGCCAGTGTTGCGATAAAGGTGAGTATAGTTAAAAATTCGTAAATTTTCAACTTTAATTTTAATGATGGTAATATAAAAACAGGATTTTTTGTTTAATATCAATTTAATAAGATGTTTTTTTATTGTATTTTATTAATCTCCTTCGCCAGGAGAATCAGAAAAATCAGCGGGATATTTATCTTTTTTATCCTTAAATTCTTCTGCTTCGGGCAGGGGGTCTTTTTTGCGGGTAATATTGGGCCATTGCTCTGATTTCTCGCGGTTTAGCTCCAGATACTTTTCCGCCTTGTCATCAATATCCGGAACAATGGCCTCAATGGGACATTCAGGCTCGCACACACCACAATCAATGCATTCATCGGGATGAATGACCAGCATATTTTCACCCTCGTAGAAACAATCTACAGGACATACTTCAACGCAGTCGGTGTATTTACATTTGATACAGACATCTGTTACCACAAAAGTCATGTGCGATTATCCTCTCTTATTGCGGTATTGATATGCCATAGAAGGCAGTATCTTTCCAGAGAATCATTTGTTTTTTTAAGAATTTATTCATAACATATTGATTTTAAATGAAATATCCCCATTCTTGGCAGTTAATAAGGTTTCTACACCAATAGGAAACGTCAAAAGCCTGTCTCCATGACCAAAAGGGGCATTCATGATAATGGGGATATCCGTGTTCTCGAAATGCTGGCCAATAATTTCTTCGAGCGTAAAGCCAAAAGGCCGATCCTTATTATCCTGTGAATTTGTAAAGCTGCCGATAATTAGACCGTGAATATTATCAAACCAGCCCGCAAGCTTCATATGGGTCAGCATCCGGTCATAACGGCTGAGGTGATCCCCCGCATCTTCTATAAACAGGATTGCACCGTCCGTATCGGGTTGATACGGTGTTCCCGATAGAGCCTGCAGGATACTGAGATTGCCACCAATCAAACGGCCTTGCGCTTTTCCCTCATGGAGGATGTCACAACCGGAAAAATCCATTTCTGGAGAGGCTCCTGTCAGAATCCCGAACATTTGTTCCAAATCCTGATGGTGCGATAGTCCGGAAAATAAAGGACCATGGAAGGTTACAAGACCGGTTTTCTGGGTGACAGCATTTAACAAACTGGTCATATCACTATAACCCATAAGGATTTTAGGGTGAGCCGCAACCAGATCATAGTCAATTTTATCCAGCATGGTCAAAGCGCGATTTCCTCCACGATTGCTGATAATAGCTTTAATCTCCGGGTTGCGGACAAGCGCATGGAAAGCGTCTATTTTGCCCCGGGTTTCTCCTGCTGACTGTCCTTTTCTGTTGGTGGTTTGGGGGTGGATATAAATCCGGTAACCTTTTGATGTCATAAAAGTAACATTTTTTTGAAGATCAGCCTTGGATCCCCAGCTTGACGATGAAAAAACACCGATCGTATCACCGATTTCAAGAGCAGGAGGAATGATAGCTTTTTTGATCATGGCACTATTATCCAACCTTCATTCAGAAGTACAAGCATTTTTCACAATAATAAAAAGCGTCTTATTTTATGAAAACAATATTGACAGAGACCTCTTTTTTCCGTAATGTAAGCTATCTTATTATTAGAGGAGAAAAAACAATGTCAAAGGAAAATACAATAAATCCTGTTGAAGCTTTGGATACACTTTTATCAGAACTGGCGCGCAGAGTGAATAGACCAGAGGATAGAGTCTTGGCATTGATAGCGCAGGAACTTGATTACGATTGGAAAAAAGCTGCTCAAAATTTACAACCCCGAACAAACCCGGGGTTGGAAAATGAGCTCTGTCATATAATATGGGAAATTATTCCTTACGAATATCGGCAGAAAGTGTACGAGCCGTTATCAAAGAAAATAGAGACAATGCGCCAAAAAGAAACTGCAAGCCCGAATCCTCATCCAAAGGCTCCTGTTGTATTTACGATTTCACCAAAGAGACAGGGTTTATAATGACCCGTCTTGCGTGATTTTGTTGATGATGGTCTGCAATGCAGAATCAGCTTTTAAATTATCAATCTGGCACGTTCCAGCGGCTTCATGACCGCCACCGCCATATTCCAGCATAAGCTTTCCAATATTGGTGGTGCTGGTGCGGTTCAGGATTGATTTGCCGACGGCAAAAACGGTATTTTGCTTGTTTTTCCCCCATATCACATGCACAGAAATGTTACAGTGTGGAAATAAAGCATAAATGATGAAACGGTTTGTTGCCCAGATTGTTTCTTCACGGCGGAGATCAAGGACGACAAGATTTTTATGAACTTGTGAACAGCGCTCGATCTGGCTCCGTGCTTTGTTCTGGTGCTCGAAATAAAGCTCTACACGTTCCTTGACATCAGGGAGCTCAAGAATTTCTTCAATGGTATGGGCATCACGAATATAATCAATCAGCTTCATCATCAATTCGTAGTTTGAAATACCGAAATCACGGAACCGTCCTAATCCGGTGCGGGCATCCATAATAAAGCTCAGAAGCTCCCACCCTTGTGGATTCAAGATATCCTCTTTGGTAAAGTTGGCAGAATCTGCCTTATCAACTGCCGCCATCATTTCGGGAGATACTTTCTTGAGCGCGGGATTGGCACTGCCGTCAAAATATTGATAGACAACACGGGCAGCGGAAGGCATGTCCGGATCAATGACATGGTTTGGCGGACTGTCTTCTATACGTTCAAGCTCGCTGGCATGATGGTCAAAACACAAATAAGCGCTCTTATTATAGGGAAGATTGGTTGTAATATCCCGCGCTCCGATTTTAATGATGCCATCCTGCATGTCTTTGGGGTGGGCGAATAGTATATCATCAATAAGATCAAGCTCTTTTAGAATAATAGCGCAGACAAGGCCATCCATATCACTTCGTGTGACTAACCGGTACTTCTTGTTTGCCTCGGGCTGAATTTTTGCTTCACTGATCATCGTCTGAACGCTCCTTAAAAATCATGAATTACGCAGGTTACTATAGCATAACCTGAAAAACGGTAAAATGGTGTTAATAGAACGGTATCTATGGAGATGTTCGTAAATAGATATCATAGGTCAGAATATAATCCTCGTCTTGTGCGGTGCCGGAAAAATATAGGCGGCGGTTCAGGCTTATCGTTCTCTCCTTGCGATAGTGCTCCCACTCTGTTTTAAAAGTGGACTCTGTTGAAAAAAACTCTGAAAAATCAAATGCTTTTTCATCATTTGTTAAAATGAATTGTCCGATTATCAGCATTTTTGGCTGGTAACGATGCAGGTCTTCGGCGGTCATACGACCGTATTTTTCTTTGTAAAAGGCAAGCTCCTCTCTTGAGAGCAATGCGGGTTCATTGTGATCCAGCGCATATTGTGCTTCGATCAGTTTGGGAAGAAACCAGAATGCCGGAAAGCGGGAGGCATTCTCTGTGTTATTGTAAAATGCCGTAGGGTGCATAATTTCTATATTGTCATTAAAGATAAAATAGGAGCATGGCTTTTCGCATTGGGAGATTTCCAAGGATAAAGGAAGATCTGCAAAATCCTGATGTTTAGGATAGGATAGTAATAAAGGCCTTCCGATATAGCAAAGTATAAAAATGATAATGACTAGAATAATTCCATGATTTCTTAATTCTTCAAGATACCTGTTTACATAGGCATGTAAGGACAGGGCTGCAGCACAGAAGAAAAACCCTAATGCCGGGATGAGCTGGTAAAAAAATCCTTTCATCTGAACGGCATAAGGGACAAGACAAAGAAGCGCCCCGAGATAGAGCAGGATCAGCAGTATTTTTTGCTGGCCTTTCAAGGGGCTGAAAAAGAAATCGAATATCATTAGGGTTAGAAAGACAAGGCTATGTAGCCAGAGTTCTGGCAATGCATCTTCGTAATTTCTACTGCTGATATAAAGCGTAAGAACATCGGGCAGGATGACCGTTATATAGTCATTGAAAAAAACAAGGATCAAAGCAATATAGGAGAGTGTTCCTATGGCAAGAGACAGAAAATCAGGATCACGCGTGATCGACTAGAAGCGTTTTTGTACAATCATCCGATGTACCAGCAGTAAAGTAGGGAGCAAACCGTAATGGGGTTTGAGTAAGACAGCAAATGTTCCGAAAATCATAAGAACCCAAAGCAGCTTTCGGGAAAGAGGGTGTTTCCATGTCAGGCTGAGCTGCGCGAGTAAAAAAGGCATGAGCCCCAGAAATATAATATGTTCTCTTTCGCCGAGAGCAATGGCTGTCAGGATTGTATTGCCGACAAGGAATGCGGCAACAATCATGTATCGTTGCTCTGTTTCCAGAAAATCCCATGATTTTAAAACAGCGTTGACAGCACAGGCAGATAAAGCAATTAGGCCGGAAAAGTAAAGAAAAACAAGAATGTACTCAGGGACAGCAAGAATTTTTGCCAGAAAAACAGGCGGTATATGATACAGGACACTGAGCGGCGGATTGGTTTCGTAGAAATCGGTAGACATCATGCCACCGTCAAGCAATCGCCGCGCTGCCGTAAGAAGCCAGGCCGTGTCTCCGTTGATACTCAACTGGCTTTGCACAACAAACCAGGGGAGCAGGCATAATGTCATGATAAACCAGATATATTTTCTGGCAAAAGTTTTGGGCGCGACTGTCATTCCTTGTAGATCTTCTCGATCAGATAAAGAGGACGCTTTTTGGTTTCGTTGAAGATCCGCCCGATATATTCTCCGAGAATACCAATCGTCATGAGTTGAATACCGCTCAGGAATGTAATCATTACCATGAGTGATGGATAACCCGGAACATCACTGCCGCCGAAAAGGGTGGTAAAGAGAATCCAGAGGCCGTAAATGAAAGCGCCAAGTGAAATAAAGATACCAAATAAAGTGGCGATGCGTAAAGGAACCATGCTGAATCCGGTGATTCCTTCCAGAGATAAATTCCATAATTTTAAATAATCCCAGTGTGTCCGTCCGGCAGCGCGTGGTTGCCGCTGATATTGCAGGGCAATTTGCTTGTATCCGATCCATGCGAACAGTCCCTTCATAAAACGGTGTTTTTCCCGCAGTTCTTTGAGCGCATCCATCGCACGGCGGTTTATCAGGCGGAAGTCTCCTGTATTGACGGGAATATCAACGCGACTGATACGGTTGATCACGCGGTAAAAAGAGGCGGCAGAGAATTTTTTGAGCCATGTCTCTCCCAGACGGCTGGTACGCTGACCATAAACGACATCGGCATTCTGTTCGACCCAGATCTTTATGAGATCGGGAATCAATTCCGGCGGATCCTGGAGATCGGCATCAAGGATAATTACGGCATCTCCGCCAACATAGTCCAGTCCGGCAGTCATCGCGGCTTCTTTACCGAAATTGCGGGAAAGATTGATAATAACCACACGGGGATCATTATTTTTCAGTGCGATCAGGCTGGAAAGCGTGCTGTCACTGCTGCCATCATTGACATAGACTATAGTAATTTTTGTTAAGAATAAGACATTATTAACTCTTCGACAGTTG
>PFTR01000072.1 GCA_002789675.1 Alphaproteobacteria bacterium CG_4_9_14_3_um_filter_47_13
TTCATTTCTAAGTATACCAGTTTTTGCCCGTTAAAGCCATATAAAAGTATGGCTGTTTGTATGTATAGATAACCATACCGATTCTTTTGAGGAAAATCAATGCTCAAACGACACCCTGACTGGCCGGAACGGCTGGCCAGATTCATCGATGCTGCCCGCATGAAGCCCTTTGCCTGGGGAGAGAATGATTGCTGTCTCTTCGCCATGAATTGTGTGCAGGCAATTACCGGACAGGATCTGGCACAGCCATACCGGGGATATACATCACAAACGCAGGCTCTCCGCTTATTAAACCGCTCCGGCGGCGTGGCTGGTATTGCTGAGGCCGTTGCCGTCAAATACGACATTCCGGAAATCACGCCGCTCACAGCGCAGCGCGGCGATGTCTGCCTTTTTGATATTGGTCGGGGCGATACGCTGGGGATCCGCGCTGGGGAACATATCTATGCGCCTGGCTTTAAAGGCTTGATTGGCTTTCCGGCTTTGCAGGCGGTTCGCGCCTGGAGGATTGGATAATGCCACAGGTCATTCCGGTTGTTCTGGGGGCTGTGGCTTCCAATTTTGTCAGCGGCGTTGTTGGCGGCGGCATTATCGGTGCCATTGTCGGCGGGGTTGTTGGATCGGCGGTCGTGTCCTTTACCGCGCCTATTTTCGCGCCAAAACCCAAGCAGGCGAAGTTTTCTGCGCCGTCTGTCACATCAATTTCTACAGGCAGCCGTGGCCGCACAGAAATGGTGAACCAGCCGATTACGGCGCATCGTATTGTCTATGGCCGCACACGCGTATCCGGGCCGCTGGTCTTTACGCATAGCCGCCCGGTGAGCGGCAGTGATAACAAGCTGGATATGCTGCATTGGGTGATTGTACTGGCTGCGCATGAGGTTGAGGAGATTGATGATATTCTCTTCAATGATGAAACAGTGCCGCTGGATGGTAACGGCGCAGCGACATCCGAGCCTTACAAGCGCGATGGGACTGTCTATGCCAGCATTTACAAGCATCTTGGTGCAAGCGATCAGACGGCTGATCAGGTGCTCATTGATAATTCTGGCGGGCAATGGACGAATGCTCACCGTCTGCGCGGCCTGGCTTATATCCATGCGGAAATGCGCTATGACGATAAAGCCTATGCCAGCGGCACGCCGAATATCTCGGCCATCGTCAAGGGACGCAAAGTTTACGATCCGCGCCTTGATGACTATGAGTGGTCGGATAATGCCGCTCTGTGCGTTCTGGATTATTTGCTATCGGATTTCGGCCTTGGCGCTTCAGCCGAAGAGATTGACATGAATTCGTTTATCGCGGCAGCGAATGTTTGTGATGAAACCGTTGCCACGCTGGATGCCACCGAGAAACGCTACACCTGCAATGGCGTTGTTGATCTGAATGACAGCGCGCGTGATGTGCTGGAATCCATGCTGGGCAGCTGCGCTGGGTATCTGACCTATACAGGCGGGAAATGGCGGCTGCAAGTCGGCGCTTATTACGAGCCTGTTAAAACCTTTGATGAGAGTTTCTTGCGTGATGCCGTTGTTATGCGTCCGCATCGCTCACGCCGCCAATTATTCAATACGATCAAAGGCGCGTTTGTTTCGCCGGATCATAACTGGCAGGCCACGGATTATCCGGCGGTGGCTTCGGATCTATACATTACGGAGGATAGCGGCGAAGAGATTATCTCAACGCTGGATCTATCTTTCACCACGTCCCATACCATGGCGCAGCGCATTGCCAAAATCGCGCTGGAGCAAATCCGCAGGCAGCGACAAATTCAGTATCCCGCCAATCTGGCAGGGTTTCAGGTGATGGCCGGAAACACGGTTGCCGTTGATCTTACCCGCTTTGGCATTAATGGCCTGCCTTGCCGTGTGGTGAATTGGCAGATGACGGAGGAAATGGGCGTTGATCTTACCCTCGATGAGGATGGAGAGAACATTTATGCCTTTTCGCAGTCTGATTTGAAAACGATTGGCGATGCCCCGCAAGTGGTGGTGCCGAACAACCAGTCTGTGCCCCCGCACGAGCCAAACAATGTAACGGCCACCGCTGGTGAAAATTACATCACGATCAGCTGGGATCGGATTACAGAGAGCGATTTCCGGTACGTGGAAGTCTGGGAACGCACCAGCAACACCAGCGATCCGGAAACCGATGCTGCCCGCATTCTGGAAGTTTACGACAACTCGTTCACTCGCAATCTGCTGGCCGGATCCGAGACGCGTTACTACTGGCTGCGCGCCGTGGATCGCTACGGCAATAAATCCGACTTTGCCGGGCCAGTCGAAGCCACAACAACCGGGGATCAGACTGTCGTCCTCGTTCTGGAATAAATCTTAAGGAGCCATCTATGACCACGACCAAGAAAATCTCCGAGTTGCCCTCGGCGGTAACGCCGCTTGCTGGCGATGAAATCATGCCGATTGTGCAGGATGGTGCCACGCGCCGCGCAACCATTGATGAAATCCGCGAAGGACTGGCTGATGAAGTTCACACGCACACTTTATCGGACATTGCCGATGCTGGGACAGCCGCCGGGGCAGATACTGACGATTTTGCCACAGCGGCTCAGGGCGCGCTGGCAGATACAGCGCTTCAGCCGGATGATGTGGGATCAGCGGCCTTGAATGAAACTGCTGATTTTGCCACTGCCGCGCAAGGAGCACTTGCGGATAGTGCCGTCCAGCCCGGTGATCTGGCTGCCGTGGCCACTAGCGGCGATTATGGTGATTTGAATGATATTCCGCTGGCGGGGCTTGCCAACGCCATTATCAATGGATGCGGGCGCATTTCGCATCGCGGAGATCAGGATCTAACGACCAGCTGGGGCAAAGCCCCGGTGGATCTGCTCAGTGTTAAGGCCGAAGGCACGGTGTCGGCGGGGACGGTTAAGCGTATGACGTCTGCATTCTCGCTGACAGAAACCGGCCATGCCACCTTTGTGGAGAATGTCACCCTGACCGGATCAGGAGCCATTTTGTTTCGCCGCCGTATTGAGGCCAAAGACGCCTGGAAATTTTACAACCAACCCGCCCATTATTCGGCGCGGGTTTATCATGACCACGGCGCAAATGTGGATTTCATCATCACGGTTCGTAAGGCCGATACGGCAGATGATTTTGCCAGCGCCACCGACATTACAACGGATACGATCAGTATCGCCAATGATGCCAATTCCGATATTGATCTGGCAATTGCCGACATGGGCGATTGCCGCAACGGCATTGAGATTGAGGTCAAAGTGGATTGCGGCGCGATCACCTCAAAGGATACCTTCCTTGGACAGGAGCAATTTTCCATCGGGACGGCAAAGCGTCCGTTTCTTGCCCGGCCTCCTGCACTGGAAGAGGCACTGGTACATCGTTATTTGCGTCCGATTGGCGGTATTCTGGGCGTGGCCAATTCCGGCAGCAATATGCAGGCTGTCTTTTCTCATCCCGGCATGCGCGCAGCTCCCACTTACGAAGTGAACGCCCCCATAGCCATGACGGATGGTTACACAGCGGATTTTACCCAATCCACGGCCAGCATCACCTCAATCCATGAAAACACGCCGCATCATGGCCGCGTGGACATTGCTTATTTTTCCGGCCTCACATCCGGACGGTTTCACATTCAGCGCGGCGCAGGCGGTTTAATCCTGGCCTCAGCGGAGCTTTAAGCCATGGCAGAAATTGATAGCATCCTGATTCCCGGTCAGAGCGTAAATAAGCAAAAGCTCCGGCAGTATCTGGCTGCCCGCGAGATTGCCAGACCGCAGGATTATGGCGCGGTAGGTGATGGCGTAAATGATGATACGCAGGCGATCAATGACGCTCTGGCGGCAGAAAAAGCCATTTATCTGCCGCGCGGTGTTTACCGGATCACCGAGCCGATTACCATGCATTACGGCAATGCCATTCTCGGCATGGGTGATGAGAGCGTCATTCAGGCACAGGACACACCGCTCAATGAAAACGAAGTCCCGCCCTATACGGCAGAGTTTAACGCCATCGAGATTGTAGAAGGCTACTGCATTGTCGAGAACATCAAAATTGTCGGCGGTGCGTCAGCCTTGTTTCTGGCTGGCAAGGTCGGCCCATGCGTTAAAAATGTCATCGAGAACATAACTATCTGGGATGCCCAGATCGGGGTTACGCTGGATGGCTGGAATGATACCAACAAGCCCTGTTACTGGAATAATATCAGCCGCGTTCTGGTCGCCCGCCCGAAAATCAATGGCGTGCTGCTGACGACTACGCCCACCGATTGGGAAGATCCAGAAACCTTTGGCGATAGTCCTAATGCTAATAAGTTTCATGATGTCCGGGTTTATTCGCTCTCCAGTCCGTTATCCGGATCCGGGTTCTTTGTTTCCACTGGGCAATACAACAACTCCTTTGTCGATTGCGAGGCCAATGTCCATGAGGATGCTGAAGCCTGTTTTCGCCTCGGTTTTCTGGCACGTAGCAATATCATTAATAATTTCTATGCGGAGTGCTTGGGATTGGCGCCAGGTATCCGGATTGATAACGGCTCCTATGATAACACCATTATGCGACTGTTCTCTGCCACAGGCGGTGCGGCCATCTGGGATCCTACTCTGCAGGGCGAGTATCAGGCTTATGATGCGGGCTTCCCAAAGAAAAACTTCATGAAGGATGTCTACATTACCGATGTCCATGTGGACGGCATGACGCGCGGGACAACTTATATCGATCCGGCAGTTGATCATGTCGGTGATATTTCAATCGATCTGAAGCATACATTTTATCTGCTCAGCTCTTTTAACAAATCCTATGACCTCATCCTGCCCAATGCCGGGGATGCAACCGGACGATGGGTCACACTAAAGAAATCGGATCTGCGCGATAATCCGATCCATATCAAAGAGAATAATGGCGCCGGGCCAGATAACCGGACTCTTACTTTGCTGCAGCAATATGACACTGTCACGCTGGTTTCCAACGGTGCAACATGGTGGGTGTGTCAGGATAACCGCATGCCGCGCCCCAGCCGCTACATCGATAATGATGCTGCACCATCCGGGACATTTCAGGCTGATATGCTCAACAGGGTTTATCTGGTCTCGGCCTTTGGCGGGCAGATCATCTTTGAAATTCCTGCGCCCTCTGCTGCGGCTGGGCGTGTCTGCACGATCAAGAAAATCGATCCTTCCGGCAACCACGTCAAAATTCAGATGGCAGGTGCCTCCGGCGGCCCGGATGCACAAATCTGGTCACTAACCTCGCACTTTGCTGCCCTCACCATTTATTCGGATGGCGGGCAGTGGGTTGTGCTCTCGCAATATTAATCATCATCAATAGAAAGGAAAAACCATGACACCAGCAGAATGGGGTCTGCTGTTCGGCGTTATTGCCCACAGCGTGGCCGTTATTATGGCTCTGGTCAAACTTGTGGCTTGGGTGACCGAGCATATCACGACCAGCGAGCAGAAGATTAAGGCGCTTGAATATCAGGTTAATAACGATGTTACCGGGCGGCGTGTGGTTGGAGAAATGCGTGCAGATCTCGCCACTATCAAAGCTCAGGTCAACGACATGCGCCAGGATATTCATCACTTGCGCAAAAAAGTCGATCAGTAGGAGGCAGATATGGATATTAGACAGTTTCGAGATTTTATTGTTCGGCCCGCCTTACAGCAGATCAACGCCTGGACATTAAATGCAGAGCAATTGGTGATAGCAACAGCCATGGCGGAAAGCGGTGTGTTCTTCATTCAGCAGATTGGCCGCGGCCCGGCGCGCGGTTTTTTCCAGATGGAGCCTGTCACGCATGACGACATTTGGGAGCGGTATTTAAGCCGCAGGCCGTCACTTTTAAACGATCTCAAAGCCCTCATTATGCGTGACATGGATCTGCACGATCAGCTGCGCGGCAATCTGTTTTATGCAGCGGCCATGTGCCGGATCTTTTATCTGCGGTTTAAGGAGCCACTGCCGGAAGAAGGCGACTGGCAAGGCATGGCAGCCTATTGGAAGAAATATTATAACACCCACCTTGGCGCGGGTACGACCGAAGGCTTTCTCAAGAAAGCGCGTCCGGCCATAGATATTTATGTAGGAGGATTTTGATGCTCAAACCCGATAAGAACGACCCTATGAAAGTCAGGCGCGCCCTGGCTTTTTTTGTATCTGTTTACGCTTTTCTAATGCTGCCGAATTTGCTGGTGGCGTATCAGGTTTTGGCTGGAGCCGATATTGGCTTGCTGCAAGCCATCCTAACCTATGTCGGAATTCTGGCCAGTGGCCCGATTGGCGCCTATCTCTACGCAGCCCATAAAAACGGCAATACAGAATGCAAGAGGGATCCATGATGGCCTTCATCTTAAAGCATTGGCGCTGGCTGGGGAGTTTTCTCGCGCTGGCTCTGCTCTATGGCTGGATCAGCTGGCAAAGCCACCAGATCACCACGCTCAAGCGTGAATTGCTGGCTTCTCGTGCCAGCGTGGCATCTTACGAGGAGAGCTTGGGTATTCTGCAGGCTGATACCAAAGCCAAGATTGAGGCGCTGGAGCAGGAACGCGACCGCCAGATTGCAAGAACCCAAAACATGGAACGGCTTTTAGGCCGCATAGAAGGAGCAAGCGATGAACAAGATGCCCCTGTGGCCCCTGTGCTGCGCGATACTATTGACCGGTTGTACGGGCGCACCGCAAACGCAGATCAAAGTCGTTAGGCCGGAAATCCCCGTATCTTTGCAAAGCTGCGCCGATGCTCCGGATTACCCCGGCGATGATATGTCACAGCGTGATATTGCTGCCAATTACACCCGGCTTTGGTACGCTCATGCCGATTGTAAATCCAAGCTGCAAAGCCTCAATCATGCCCTGAATAATTCGGCAGAAACGCCATCGAAATAGCATCTTATTGACTTGATAAGCCTTGGGAATGAAGCGTTACTATACTTGTAAAAACGATGCAAAAACAAGGAGATAGAAAGATGAGCAAGTTATTTTACAAAGGAATGGTCGAGGACATCCAAAACGAGAAATGCACCGATGCCGAGATTGAAGCTTTGCTGGCGGCCTTTGACTACACCGTCAAACGCACCGCCACCACATTGGCCAGAAAAGCATGGTTTGCGCTGGAGGACTACGCCACATCCAAGGAGCGCGGCATCGACCGCTTTACACTGATGCTGGAACGCCGCAACGTTAACGGCCAGGAGCAATGGTGGGGCAGCTTTGAATACGGCGGCAAAAAACTGAAGGTAATTGCCATGCTAGAGAAAAATTAATCATCAGACGATTGTGCATCCCAACCTGCGCTACTGATATCACCCGTTTGATAAAATTGACGGACCAATTTGATATAATCCAAGAAATCTTTATTCTCCTCCGCCAAGCGGTTCGCCGTATTCCAATCGATCTCAATTCTCTCTTTTGCAGGGATCATAACCTGGCTTTCTGATGGGTTTTCAGCATCCAATCTAATGAAGCCAATTCCATGTAAACTTGAGAGAATCCGGAGTTCTTTTAGTGTGTCAGCTCCCTCAATCTCACTAGCCACGAGATAGCCAAAATTCGCCCAGGAAGAGTTGCTAACCGCTTGAAAGAAAACCTCCCTGACATTCGAACGGTTGATAAGAACCTTTACTTCAAAGGACCACAGCTTCGTTTTTTTGTCGGCATACTGCTTAACGCAATCCTTGATTTCTCGATGCCAATCCTGACTTAAATCCTCCATGCCAACCAAGTCCGGATAAAGCCATTTATTGCCGCCCGCACCGCGAGAATTACGAGATCTCTTTTCATCGATCCGTTTGCTGTAAATTTCATGCTCAGACCATAGAAATTCGGATAATTTTGGGTACAAATCCAGTTCAGCCGTTTTTATTAAGCCATCCGATTTAGAGTTTCGTATTTCGATTTTATCCGCAGATAAAACTTCCTCCTCATTGGTCTTGAAGGTGAAATAATATTTCCTAGGCCGTCCTTCTGTTGTTTTGATTTCAGGGTTATTCTTTTGCAAGCGTGGGCGTTGAGACCCAATTTCGGCAACGATTTGCTGCAGCAACGCCGTATCACTATCCAGAGGATTGACGATTGCCGTTGAACGGCTTTGTTTCATACGGCACTCATCTGGATAGGTTTGAAATATCCAATTTGCAATTTCACGCGCGGTGAATTTTTGCTCTGGATTTTCCTTTAGGAATGAAACAATTGTATTTGCTAAATTAAGTGCCATTGTTTTCCTCTATTTTATATGCCCCATCACATCATTAACGCTAGTGGCGCGGATGTATTGTGCCGGATTTTCATCTGTTGCAATTTCTTCAAAGTGTTTCTCGCCGCAACGAATTTTAGCACCTTCCTTGCTACGCAGATCATCCCACCAATTGCTACCCTTCGTTTCCACAACAAAATACAGCCTCTCTTGACCGTTATCCTCAATAAGGATTGCCCAGTCTGGATTGTATGATCCTAGCGGTGTTGGGACTTGGAACCATGAAGGAAGCTTGGCATAAACTTTGACGGCCTCATTGGCTTCAAGATCTTCAGCAAAGTTTTTTTCAACGCCCGATGAATCATAAATAATATGCTCATACACCGATTTCGAAGCAGGAACAGTGTTCTTGAGGTATCCCTTAAGCTCTTCTTGCTCAAATAGCTCTTGAGCATAATATTCCTGATCACCGATTTTGTGATACTTAATGCCGTCCACAAGGGCTAAGCGCTTTGTTCTGTTTATTGCCTCAGTAGCCATTTCAATGAATTGCTGAGGATTCCGAGAAAAATCCTGAATTCTGCGGCATCCTTGAAGGATTTTAACAATACTGCTTCGCGTGAGCTGCGTTTTGTCCTGCAGGTCTGTCAGAATATCGGGAAGCTCAATGTCATTCTCATTGATGGTTGTGAAAAGTGATTCTTTGCCTTTTTCAACATTTACGCCGCCCTTACCAATTTCCAGTCCCGCCTTCCTGAATCTGGCTCTGGTTTTGGTAATAGGCGGGCAGTCCTCAATAGCCTTCGCAGCATCAGTGATAAGTTTCTCATTATTAAAATTAACGCGGTAAGTCGTTTTGTATTTGATGCGTTCCCAGAGTTGTTTGAAATCATCGCCCAGGAATTTTTCTTTGTTTAGGTGAATTGTTTTACGGTCATCTGCATTTTTAATGTCCAGTTTTCCTGCCAGTTTTTTTAGAATTCCACTTACGGCATCTTTATGTTCTGAAAATTCTTCCGGCAGGTTGAAAGTACCGTTTTTGAGTGCGGCTTTTAGGCTGTCTTGCACTTTTCCTTTATTGTCTACCAGGTCTTTTTCATTCAGGAACGCCCAGATCTTTTCGGATGTTTCAACACCAAGAGGGGCAGGATTTCCGTTCTGATCTTTTATCTGGATAGCAGAGAATTGGTGCTTCTCAACAATACCGAAGCGAATGCCAGTATCAGCCTCGATCTCTTTTTGAAGGTTTTCTGCAAACTCCTCATAGCCTTCCGTAGCAACAACAGTGAGGGTGTTGATGTCGTTACCACGCAGGCGCAGCCCTTCCTGGTTAACGCATAGGCGCAAGCCGCGACCGATAGTCTGGCGGCGTTCACGCTCAGTACCAATTTCACGCAATGAGCAAATCTGGAAGACGTTCGGGTTGTCCCAGCCTTCTTTCAACGCAGAGTGAGAGAAAATAAATTGCAACTTGGTATCAAAGCTCAGCAGTTTCTCTTTATCTTTCATAATCAGGTTATAGGCACGCTCAGCATTATCACGCCCAGTCTGGTTGCTTTCAGCTGTATCAGTCCAACGCTTGTTCTTATCGATAGAGAAATAGCCGTTATGAATTTCTGAAACGTCCGTATCCAAGTCCACCTTTGCAAACAAAGTTTGGTAATCGGGGCTTTTTGCCAGCTTTCGGTATTCTTCCTCGAAGATTTTTGCATATTTGCCGGGGATCTCGTTGCCGTCCTCGTCATAGCTGCGGTAATGCTCAACGCTATCAATGAAGAATAGGCTTAAAACCTTCACAGGCAGCTTTTGGCGCGCAAAGCGCATTTCTTTATCAAGGTGCTCTTTAATGGTGCGGCGGATCATCAAACGTTTGATCTCGTCAGGATTTACACCGCCAATGCCCTCACCGGGGCGCAACGTAACATCCATCCCCGGTGCCTTGATTTCGATAGACTCATTATCCTTTCCACAAGTAATAGTGCCAACCTGCATGTTTTCATAAATTGTCCGGTGGGTTATCTGCTCAAGATCATCACCGTCTTCAACGGTAAGAATTTCAGATTTTATATTTTTCCCGCGCTGGACATGTAATTCGACTTTAGCTGTCACAGAGCCGCGAACATTCTTAGCCTCGACCAGCTTCACATAGGGCTTATTAAACCCGCCATCAATTTCAAGAGAGGCCACTTCAATCTGCTTTACAAGGCCGCGCTCATAAGCATCTACGGCATCTAAGCGGTAAACCATCTGGTGTTTATCAATGTGCGTGGCGGAATAGCGTAGAGTAGCCAGCGGATTCATGGCATCAAGGGCTTGTTTCCCTTTTCCGCTCAAGCCGCCGTCAACAGATTGCGGTTCATCTACGATGATGATCGGGTGCGTGGCCTTGATCAGATCAATCGGCTTTTCGCCGCCGGTATTCTCGTTTTCTTTATAAAGATTGTTCACGTCCTGCTTGTTAATGGCACCAACCGTTGTCACCATAATCTGGATATTGGCGCTGGTGGCAAAATTGCAGACCTTGCCGGGCTTGGTGGAATCATACTGGAAAAATTCATATCCCTTAGCCATCGGATATAAGGCTTCAAAGTGCTCGTGGGTGATTTCAAGGGTTTTGTTTGTACCTTCCTTAATCGCGATGGATGGGACAACAATCACAAACTTCGTGAAGCCGTAATTCTTGTTCAGCTCGAATATAGTACGAAGATACACAGAGGTGGTCCTACTTTGTTGGACAGGTTGGCGGCGTTTTTAAGGTGGAATCCCGTTTCAACAATTATGCCGC
>PFTR01000041.1 GCA_002789675.1 Alphaproteobacteria bacterium CG_4_9_14_3_um_filter_47_13
GAAGGTCTGCGCTTTGCCATCCGTGAAGGCGGCAGAACAGTCGGCGCCGGTGTTGTTGCAAAAATTATCGAGTAAGTGCTGATAAAAATTATTTTTTGACAGAGCCCTTTATAAATAAGGGCTCTGTTTTTTTATGGGATCGGGAAAACTATTATCATTTAAATCCTTTTTTGAAATAATCAGACTCTAATGGTATAACTCAAACAAAATATTTTCATAAATATAAAAATATGAAACTCTCGCTTTATAAGATTTACAGCGGATATGGCTGAATCGTGAAGACCGCGCTCGTCTTGAGATGATTGCGATGAACGGAAACAACCCTCAAAAGCATGTCTGGTGTGCGAGGGTCGTGCTTTTGAGCGGGGACAGGGTTGGAACGATGGAGATCATGCGCCGGACGGGAAATCAAAGCCGATGGTGTGGCGCTTGTGATAGCCTGCCAGTACGATGCAAACCGTCTACCGGATAAGAAGTCGTGGGAAGCAAACGTTAGAATCTATCCACTTGCTTGCCACTTGGCAAACCTGATTTTCAGGATGCGGAGCTAAAAATGCGTATGGCTCCCTTTTTAATCTGTCAGTTTGCTCCACCAGCCCTTTTTCTTTTGTTCCGGAGGCTGATTGACCACTTCATAATCTTTGGTTTTGGGCGCGATATCATTAGATGGGGCTGTAGCTACTGTTTCCGCTATTTTTACTTCTGGAGATATGGTGGAAGCTTTTGTTTTTTCGGCTTTATCCTCATTGGTTTTTTTAGCAGTCGGTTTTCTGGTTTTGGGTTTGGCCGGATCTTTTACAGTTTCTTTGTTATCTGCTGCTTTTGTCTCTTTGGATTCTTTATACTCCTCCTCACCGGATTTGGAAGGTTTTGATTTTGGAGATTTTCTTTCCTTTTTCTCAGGCGATTTTTTCGGCGCCGGATCTATGCTCTTTGTTTTTTCGCTCTCAGCAATGTCCTTGTCCATATTTTCAAAAGCCTTTTGTTGCTTTCCTTCATTAACATGCGGCTCATTCTGATCTTCGGGAATAGAAGCGGGCGCGCCTTCATCGGCTATTCTGTTGTTTTCCCGTTCATTATGACCGTTGCGGCGGCGTCCGCCCCGTCTTCCGCGACGGCGACGGCTGTTATCCTGCGGGTCTTTATCATCTTCTGCCGCGTCGTTTGTTATATTTTTTTCGGCAGGGTCTGGAGTGTCATTATCCTGTTTGGGCTCGGCAGATTTTCCTGCTTCTACAAGAAACTTTGATTGTGGAAAATTCTGGCTGGTGTCGACCCTCACGGTAAACCCGTAGCGTTTTTCAATTTCAGCCAGCATCTGACGCTTGTTATTGAGGATGTAAAGTGCCACTACATCAGAAAGATACAGGATGACTTCTCCCGCACGGGCACGGATTCCTTCTTCTTCCAGAGCGCGCATGGCTGTAATGGCTGTGGCATCAATGGTTCTGATGTGACCGACTCCCTGACAGTTCACGCATTTTTCGTGCTGTGCTTCGGTCAGGCTCGGGTTCAGTCGTTGTCTTGAAAGTTCAAGTAATCCGAAGGATGAAATTCGGCCAATCTGAATCCGGGCGCGATCGCTGGAAAGCGCCTCTTTAAGTTTGTTTTCAACTTTGCGGTTGTTGCGACGATCTTCCATATCAATAAAATCAATGACAACAAGCCCGCCCAGATCACGCAGTTTCAATTGCCGTGCAACTTCCTCTGCGGCTTCAAGATTTGTCCGAACGGCGGTTTCTTCAATGTGCCGCTCCTTTGTCGATTTTCCAGAGTTCACATCAACGGAAATAAGTGCTTCTGTTGGATTAATGACAAGATATCCGCCGGAAGGAAGTGTGACAACAGGTTCGCCGATTTCACTGATCTGGCTCTCAACCTGATAGCGATGAAACAGGGGAATCTTTTCATCCTTGTATTCTTTAACTTTTTTGGCATGGGACGGGATCATCATTTTCATGAAATCTCTGGCAAATTTATAGCCTTCTTCACCGGAAACCAGCATATCTTCGATATCTGCCGAATAAATGTCACGGATCGAGCGGCGAATCAGATTGCCTTCTTCATGGACAAGCGCCGGAGCTGTTGATGACAGGGTCAGTTCGCGGATGCTGTCCCATAATTTCATCAGATAATCAAGATCGCGCTTGATCTCGACTTTTGTACGAGATGTTCCCGCTGTCCGCATAATAACTGACATACCGGCAGGGACATTCAGTTCGTTAAGAATTTCCCGCATCCGCTTACGTTCTTTGAAATTTGCAATTTTGCGCGAAACACCGCCGCCACGGGGGCTGTTGGGCATTAAAACACAGTAGCGTCCGGGTAAAGACAGATAGGAACTGACTGCCGCCCCTTTATTGCCCCGCTCTTCTTTAGAAACCTGAATAAGCATAATCTGGCCGCGTTTGACGACTTCCTGGATTTTATAGTTTTTACGCATGGAAGGGCGGAAAGGCTGATCACCTTCAATGCCATCGCCACCAACAATCTCAACGCGCTGGCTCTGCGCTGCCATGGCGTTATCACCACGTCCTTTACCGCCGCGCCCTCTGTTATTATAACGGTTGCGCCCCTGCCTGCCGCGTCCCCTGCTATAATTTTTCTTTTCTTCTGCAGGGGCAGATTCATCATCGATTCCCTCTGCCCTGATGTTTCCGTCTATATCCGTTTCCTCGTGATCATCCCCTTCATCTTCTGATTCGATATCCACGGCTTCATTTTTTTTGTTGCGGCTATGGGGCTCAATAACTTCCGGATCGTCATCAAGAGATTCGTCAGAATCATCGGCTTCTTCATCTTCAAGCTCGCTGTCCTCGGCTTCCTCTTCGGAAAGACGCGCTTCCATTTCCCGCTGCTGCTCGGCAAGAATGGCCTCGCGGTCAGCAATAGGAATGCGGTAATAATCGGGATGAATTTCGGAAAAGGATAGGAACCCGTGGCGGTTTCCGCCAAAATTGACAAAAGCGGCCTGAAGCGAAGGCTCGACCCTTGTTACTTTGGCAAGAAAGATACTGCCTTTGAGTTGTTTCCGTACCTGGCTTTCGTAATCAAAGTCAACAAGGCGGTTCCCATCGACAACGGCAACCCGCGTCTCTTCAGAGTGGGTGGCGTCGATCAGCATTTTTTTCGTCATTTTTAAAAACTCCTATAGCGTTGCAGCCATAAAACGTCCCCGCGACGAGGGATATTTCAGCGGCGCAAAGCGCATAATTCCAATATTACTAATCCGGTAAAAGACTGACTGCTCTCAAAACAATCTATGTTACAATCCTGTAGTCGAACAGGGTCAGCGCCGGATGAAAAGCCCGAATGAGGCCTTTCTTACCGTTGCAGCTAGCGAAACCTAAAATCCTTACTATACATAATGCTAGAGCTGTAACGGGTCGCAACCCAGACCATACAATCTGTTCTCTTTTCCGGCAACAAAAAAATGAGATCATCTTAAAAGCCTTGGTTCAGGCGAGATACCTAAAAAATACGGTTGCTCATGCTGGAAGAAGAATCGTAAGATCAAATAAAAGTGTGAAAAGTCGTATATTGTCATATAATATAAACTTTGAACAGGTAAAATTTTATGTTAGGACTTGTTTCCGGCATCGGGTTTTCGGAGGAAAAATTAATTTGAAACTATGTTGTTACAATAAGTTTACGATCCCGGTTTTTCTGCTGCTGCTGATGTTTTTTACAATCACACCTGCGCAGGCACTGACCGTACAGGATGTGCGTATTGGTCTGCATCCCGGTAACACCAGAGTTGTTCTGGAGCTAAGCGAGGCAAGCCCGTTCCGCGCTTTTGTACTGGATAATCCCTGGCGTCTGGTCGTTGATATGCCGACTTTTGGCTGGCAGGCCGGACAAATTAGCAGGCCGGCAGGAAGTTTAATCAAAACAATCAGACAGGGGGCGCTTGATCCTGGCATTTCCAGAGTTGTGATTGATTTGGAAGAACCTGTCTCGTTACAGAAAGCATTTCTTATAAAAAAGGACGGGGGCAAGCCTGACAGGCTTGTGATTGACTTCAAGCAGACAAGTGCGGCCGGCTTTGCCCTGGAAAAAGGAAAAAGTCTGGGAAATTTGAAAGCGGAGGGCTTCCGAAATGAAACACCGCCTCTTGTCGCAACAGTTACTCCGCCTTTACCGAATCAGCAACAGACCAAGCAGGCATCCACTGGTATGGCTCTGCCACAGAAAAAACCTTCTGAATCAGCTTCTCCCTATTCACACGCGCCGCAGGAGAAAAAATATTTTATTGTGATCGATGCCGGTCATGGGGGGGTCGATCCGGGGGCTATTGGCGCGAATGGTGTTTTTGAGAAACATATTGCTCTGGCAATGGCCAAGGAGTTGAAACAGATTCTGGAAGATACCGGACGCTATAAAGTTCTCCTTACGAGAGACAGGGATGTTTATTTGCGATTATTCCAGCGTGTCGAAATCGCACGTTCTCATAGTGCCGATCTTTTTATATCACTTCATGCGGATTCAATCGGAAAAGGAAATGTGCGCGGTGCTTCCATATATACCCTGTCCGAAAAAGCCTCCGATGAGCAAACGGCGCGTCTGGCGGATCGTGAAAACAAGGCCGATATTATTGCAGGAATTGATATAAGCCATGAAGATAAACAGGTTGCAGATATATTGATTGATATCGCCATGCGCGATACCATGAACCAGTCGAAATTTTTTGCCAATACGATTATCGAGACCATGGGGCACGGGGGCATTAATATTTTAGAAAAACCACATCGTTCGGCAGGATTTGCCGTTTTAAAAGCGCCGGATATCCCGTCTGTCCTTATAGAGATGGGATTTATGTCCAACAAGAGTGAGGCGCAACTGTTATCAGAGCCCTCCTACCGTCGTAAAGTTGCCCGGACGATCGTTCAGGGCATTGATGCCTATTTTGAAAAAGCCCGCCGTAATAACCGTATCTAGTCTTTCCCAGAGCCATTAAACACTTCAAACTAAAAAATTTATAAAAACTATGTTCATTATCTCTTGAGTTGTGTATAAAAAAAGTATAGGTTTTTCTCGGCCTGATAGTAGAAAATGAGTTAAATTCGATTTTACAGCCATCAACCACGAAGCGAAGAAGGAATAAAAATGAAAAAAGTAATTGCAACCCTATTGATAGGGTCAGCTCTGTCTCTTACAGCATGTGCGAACACAGAACGTAGCGCTGATTATGGTTACGAGCAGAATGCTCCTTATGCAGACGAAAGAACAATCGGCGAAAATGGCAAGCCAGCTCCTGCACAGGCAGATCGCGTTTTCGAACAACGTCAACGCAAATAATAAATGCGCGTATAAAGGGTTAAAAAAAAGCTGTTTTGGAAGCAAAGCAGCTTTTTTTTCAGGTTTGATAATAATATACTGATGTTCATGATTAATATTATAAAAGTTATTCTGTTTATTATTGTGAATGTTGCCGGATGGTTTACCATTCAGGTGGTCGCCTTGATTGCTATGAAATATAGCATGTTCCCCCAGTTACCCTTAATGGATATGCAGGTTCTGAAATGGTGGTATTTCAGTGTGAGTATATGGGTGTGGATGGGCGCCGCCCTTATTAGTATCGGGTATTTTTTTACAAAAGATGAATTGAAAACATGGCTGCTTCTGGCACCTATGTATATTACGGCTATATACTGTGTTGCTACATTGGTATATTTTAAGTTCTTTTATATCCTTCATTAAGAGTTTTTGTAAAAATAAGGTTGAGTGCGGGTTATGCACGCAGAACATCAGGTTACGAAGGCTTGCCCGATATGTCGATTTTTAAAACAGACTCCCGGATTATCCGGGATAGTTTATAGGTTTAAAATGTTGCAAGCTAAAGGATAGGAATACCTTATCCTCATCCGGATAGATTCCGCTATTCATTGTTCCATAACAATGGTATAATTATATATATGGGGATGGCAATGGGCATGTCCCCGATTTTTCTGGAGAAAATAAGAGATGAAGAAGATCCTGGGTATCCTTGCTGTGGCCGGGTTACTGGCTTTTGTACCAATGACGGCTCCTTATGCGGCCGATGCCGTTGAAGAGGCGGTTCTGGAGGATATGCAACATGAAGATGCTGTAACAGAAGATGCTGTGACAGAAGAGTCAGAAGGTGTTGTCGAAAAGGGCGTTGTGGCTGATTCTGAGATCACGACCGAAGAGGACATTGTGACTGATGAGCCGGTTGAAGAAAGCATTGTTGAATAAGCTTTTTTCAATCAGTTGAAAAACCCCCTGTCACAAAAAAGCAGGGGGTTTTGCTTTTTTGTAGCTGTGACGTGCCTGATTATGATACAACGCCTTCTATCATGACACCAGCTGCACGCATACAGACAACCATGGAACTTCTGGGCTATATCGAAAGAAGCCCGGTGCCGATGGACACGACCGTTGCCGATTATATGCGCGCACGCCGCTATATTGGTTCCAAAGATCGTGCAAATGTTGCAGAGCGTGTTTATAACCTGATGCGCGCCCGCGCCCGTCTTGGCTGGTGGCTGGAGAAAACAGGGCAGGAAGACACGTATAGAAACCGTGTTATTTTCTGGCTGGCGCTTTCCGAACTGAAAAGCGGTGTTTTCGAGATTGGCGATTTGTTTGACGATTCCAAACATGGCTGTGACAGATTAACCAAGGACGAGCATAAGCTGGCGGCTTTTTTAAAAGAAAAAACGCTGATTGATCCCGGGATGCCTGCCGAAATTAAAACCGAATGCCCTCCCGATCATGAAGACAGGCTTCGCGCTTATTTTAATGATTCTTTTGAAATGGAGATGGGCGCGATGATTGATGGCGCCACTCTTGATCTGCGCGTTAATCTTGCAAAAGCCAGCCGTGAGGATGTACAGGCGGCACTGAAAAAAGACCGCGTCTACACAGACCCCACACCTTATTCCGTTTCAGGATTACGGGCGCAGAACAAAGCCTATCTTGCGCAGACAAAAGCCTTCATCAAGGGCTGGGTAGATATTCAGGATGAAGGATCGCAGCTTATCGCCCAGATCTGCAATGTCCAGCCCGGGATGCAGGTTCTGGATTATTGCGCAGGTGCGGGGGGCAAGACACTGGCGCTGGCCGATGCGATGCGCGGCAAGGGGCGTATTGTGGCAATGGATACCGATAGCCGCCGTCTGGAAAAGGCAAAGCCACGTCTTAAACGCGCCGGAGTGAGTGATATTATCGAGCTCCGCGCCCTGAGTGAAGAGCGCAGCCGTAAATGGCTCAAACGCCAGAAGGGGACATTTGATGTTGTTCTTGCCGATGTGCCCTGCAGCGGCAGCGGTACGTGGCGGCGTAATCCGGATACGCGCTGGCGTACTTATGGCCCCGGCCTTGAGGAGCTCCTTCCTGTACAGGCCGATATTCTTGATCGTACGACCAAAGCCGTTCAATCCGGTGGGCATCTTGTCTATGCGACATGCTCCCTGTTCCCTGAAGAAAACGAACGCCAGATTGAGGAGTTTCTGAAACGGCATGATGACTTTAAACTGGTTGAGTTTGATCTGCCCTTTGCCAAAGGCTCTTATATGCGTCTTACCCCCCACCGCCATAATACAGACGGATTTTTTGCGGCGGTTTTACAGCATCTATAAATTTAAATTGTGGGGAATCACAAATACTTAATTCTTTGAGTAAGTATGATTCCGTCCCTGATAATCTGTAATGATATAGCCGCCGGAGACAGATGTAATATAGGCATTTTCAAGGGGAATTTTGCCGTAGCCGCCGGGAATATCAAGAACATAAGCAGGCAGGCAAAGACCGGAGGCACGGGCGCGGAGATTTTTCATTAAAAGCTGTCCTTGTTCAATCCCCACGCGGAAATGGTTTGTGCCGGGCACAAGATCGGGGTGGTGAAGATAATAGGGTTTGATACGCATTTCGACCAGCTTGCGGTATAAAGATTCAAGCGCTTCAACCGTATCATTGATATTTTTGAGCAGGACAGACTGGGATAGCAGAGTTACGCCGTTCCGGTGCAAGCGACGGAAAATCTGTTCGGCCTGCGGTGTAATTTCTTGTACATGATTGATATGGATAACCATATAAACAGGCTTTTCTCGGTTTAATAACTGGCAGAAAGCATCATCCATACGCTGCGGGTCGGCCACAGGGATCCGGCTATGAATCCGGATTATTCTGACATGATCTATCGCCTCAAGCCTGTCCATTAGACGGGAGATCCGCCGTGGTGATAATATCAGAGGATCGCCGCCTGTTAAAATCACCTCCCATATTTCCGGATGATTTTCAATATAGGCAAGCGCTTCGTCTACTTCTTGCAGATTCAGGGTTTCTTCAGGCGTTCCGAGCATCATTTTGCGAAAACAAAAGCGGCAATTTACGGCACATACTGACGAAACCTTAAAAAGGACACGATCAGCATGGCGATGGACAATGCCTTTGACAGGAGAATAGGTATGATCGCCAATAGGGTCAACATGTTCTTCCGGTCTGGTTTCCAGTTCCCTGATATCAGGCAGATACTGGAGCGCGACAGGGTCACTGTCATGCGTTATAACTGCCGCCATAGCAGGCGTAATTTTTTCGGAGAAGCGACGGGTTACTTCTGTTATGGCTTCTTCCGCCGTAATATTGTGTGCTGTATTCTTCATATTTCAGGATTCATAATGTGCCGCAATGAAACGGTCCAGAACGCGCACGCCAAATCCCGTTGCCGGCTTGACACAGGTTGGCTTGTCGGATTTTATCCAGGCTGTTCCCGCAATATCAAGATGCGCCCAGGGGCGGTCATCCTCGATAAAATGCTCCAGAAACCCCGCCGCCGTACAAGCGCCGGCATAGCGCCCCATATTACCAAGACTCTGGACATCGGCAATTTTACTGACCATGTCTTTTTTAAAGACTTCGTCCAGTGGCATTCTCCAGAGTTTTTCGCCGCTTTCCTTGCTGGCACTTTCAAGCTGCGCCCAGAGATCATCCTTATTTACAAAAGTGCCGCAATAATCATAACCAAGCGCCATCATCATCGCGCCGGTTAATGTTGCCAGATCAATGACAAGACGCGGTTTATAGGTGCGCTGGATGTAGGTCAGACAATCTGCCAGCACCAGCCGCCCTTCAGCATCGGTATTCATAACCTCGATGGTTTTCCCCGATAAGGACTGGATAATATCACTGGGTCTATAGGCATTATGGGAGGGCATATTTTCAACCAGTCCGACAATCCCGACAACATCCGATTTTGATTGACGCAAGGCCAGAGATTTCATCAGTCCGACAACGGCTGCCGCCCCGCCCATATCAAGTTTCATTTCCTCCATACCGCCGCTGGGCTTGATATTAAGGCCGCCTGTGTCAAAGGTGACACCTTTGCCAACAAAAGCAAGAGGGGTGGTTTTCTTTTTGCCTTTGGCCGTTTTTCCGGTGCCGTTCCAGCGCATCACCACAATACGGGGCAGCCGTGATGAACCCATGCCGACAGCCAGTGCCGCATGAAAACCGAGTTTGAGCATTTTTTTTTCGTCAAAAACATCAATCTCGATACCAAGGGGCTCAAGCTGCTCTTTAATAATTTTTGCAAAACTGTCGGGATATAGCTCATTGGGCGGTTCGTTAACAAGATCCCGCGCCAGAAACATCCCTTCGGCAATACTGCCCAGTGTCTCGAAGGAATGACGGGCTTTGGTGTGTGCTTCGGTTACGACCTCGAAACTTCTCAGATCAGAGCCGGTATCATCATCCAGATGACGGCTTTTATATTTATCAAATTTATAGGAACGCAGCTTGAGTCCCATGGTCACATGCGCCGCCTGTATTTCATTATCCGCAAAAAAATGGGCGCGTTCGCATCCAGCCACAGACAGGATAGAAAAAAGTTTGCCGCCCAGAATCTCGTATGAATTCTGATCCAGCAGATCCTGATCGCCGTAACCGACCAGAATAAAACGCGTATAATCACTTTCTTTCGGCGCAGAAATTGTAAGGAACTGTCCTTTTTTACCCTTGAATTTATTCTGTTTTTTCAGGTGATGGCTAATAAATTCTCCGTTTTTTTCATTAATTTTTTCAGCGGCTCCGGACATGATATTCTTTTGTGATATTCCAATAACGGCTGTATCAGCTTTTGTTTTCGGGGTTTTCTGAAAAGAAATGATAAGTTTCATAAAGAGTCCTTCCTGTTTGTTTTTCTTTATTGGTTTATCAATATATGCTTTGCTGCACAACTTACGAAAGTGTCATGAAAGGCGAAGTCGTGGTTTTCGACCGTTATTTATTAAAAGACCTGTTGATTGCGACAATTTTTATTGCCGTAACGCTGGCTGCGGTCATTCTTTTGACGCAATCTCTGAAATTTCTGGAGCTTGTTATCGAATCAGGGGCCTCCGGTACTATTTTCTGGATTTTGACATTTCTGGCACTGCCGCGTTTTTTTGAAATTATTCTGCCAATTGCCCTGATGGCCGCGATTGTCTTTGTGTATAATCGTATGATCATGGATAGCGAGATTATTGTTATGCGTGCTATGGGAGCATCGCCAATGGTTCTGGCGCGTCCGGCGCTCATTGCGGCAGGATTCTGTACGCTAGTTTTATGGATTGTGACAATGTGGGCGGCTCCTGTTTCTTTTTCGAGTATGCTGCAAATGCGCCAGATTGTAAAAGCGCAATATTCGACTCTGTTATTCCGCGAAGGGGTCTTTAACGCCGTTGTTCCCGGTCTGACCGTATTTATCCGCGATAAAAATACAAATGGCGAGCTCTTCGGAATCATAATTCATGACAACCGTATTAAAGACAAACCACCCGTCACTATTCTTGCCAAACGTGGTGTGATGGTGGACACCAATGAAGGACAGCAGGTTCTTGTTTATGACGGGTCACGGCAAAGCCTGAACGAGCGTTCAAATGCGCTGGATAAACTGGATTTTGACCGTTATTCGATTGAATTACCGGAAGAAAGTGGAATTGTGCGGCAGCGCTGGCGCGAGCCGGACGAGCGTACTTTTACCGAATTAATGCATCCTGATCCCGATAATAACCGCGATGTTGAAAATAAATGGGAATTTACTGTTGAAGCCCATCGGCGGATCATCAGTCCTTTGCTAGCCCCGGTGTTTGCAATTGTAGCCCTGAATTTCCTTTTACTGGGGCCTCTGGAAAGACGGGGGCAGGGACGGCGTATTACCATGGCTATTGTAACAACAATTATAATACAGGGCTTATATCTTGGTGCTTTTAATTTCTCCCGCCATACGGGATGGGGGCTGGTCTTGATGTATTGTCTTGTTTTAATCCCTATCGTTTCAGGGATGTTTTTACTGGGATCGGCAGGGGAAAAATTCCGCAGTAAAATCCTGTTTGGTCGTGGTTCTACCGGAAAGGGCGGGAATATATGATTTTTTCTTCTACCCTGAACCGCTACCTTGCAAAAAATTTCTTTTTGAACATGCTGTTGATGCTTCTTGTTCTGTTCAGCATTATCTATCTTTTCGATACTGTAGAGTTGTTGCGCCGTGCCGGGAAAAAAGATGGTATTCCTCTCTCTCTGGTTCTTCGGATGGGACTGCTCAAGCTTCCCGAAGTCGGACAAATTCTATTCCCTTTTGCAATTTTATTCAGTGCCCTGTTTACCTTCTGGCAATTGACAAAACGGCATGAACTCGTTGTTGTGCGCGCCGCAGGGCTTTCTGTCTGGCAGTTTCTTATGCCTGTGATGATGGTCAGTTTACTCATAGGGTTATTCAATATCACAATTATCAACCCTGTCGGCGCGTTACTGCTGGGAAAATTCGAATCACTCGAAAATGAATATCTTTCCAATAAAAAAAGCTACGTTACCCTGCTCAAGGAAGGCTTATGGTTGCGTCAGCTTCAGGGTGAAGATGCCGATAACAGCGGCCAGATCATTCTCCATGCCGACTATATCAATCTGACAGAATGGGAGTTACAGGATGTTATGGTACTTTTCTTTACGCAGAATAATACATTCGTACGCCGGATTGATGCAGAAAAAGCAAGACTTGATCAAGGGATGTGGACATTTGAACAGGCCATCAGTAATGAAGCCGGACAGCGCCAGCCAAAAATCTATCCTTTGATTGCGCTGCCGACAGAACTGACGATCAAGGAACTCGAAGAAAGCTTTGCATCACCGGAGACTCTATCATTCTGGGCTTTGCCCGGTTTTATAAAAACAATGGCAAGCACGGGTTTTGATACGACAGCCATGAGAATTCATTATCAGTCCCTGCTCGCGCAACCGCTTTTATTCATGGCGATGATTCTTCTTGCGGCGACTGTTTCCTTAAGACCGCCCCGTTTCAGGGGGACAGTGACCCTGATTTTTATGGGGGTTATTATTGGTTTTCTTGTATTTTTTATGTCCAGTTTTTTGCAGGCGCTGGGGGCATCACACCAGATTCCAGTGTTTCTGGCAGCCTGGTCTCCAGCACTGATTACATTTTTAATGGGTGTTACGGTTATATTAAATCTGGAAGATGGGTAAAACCCTCTCATCATAGAAGATTTTTGATTGACCCTGCATCGTAACCCCATCATTATGCAGTTTGCACAAATGGAAATTGTTTCTGTTTTTCAGAATGTTGGGTTCGCTTTTTAAATTTTAAAAAATTAACCTGGTAGTAATCTCAAGATGAGTTACTCAAAGAGAGGTGGATCTGGAATATCGGGAAATCAAGACCCTTAAAATAGATGAGTATAAAAATGGATAAGTGTAAATGAAAAAGAATTTTTTGATTGCCTGTATGGCGGTTTTTCTTTGTGTTGCCGTGGCAGGCTGTGCCGGTAACAGGAATATGGCGGTACAGGATGCCGAAGAAGATATTTACGATCCGATGGAGAATATGAACCGGACAGTCTTTAATCTGAACGATTCTCTTGATCGGGCGATTGCCGATCCCCTTGCCAGAGGATATCGTGCCATCACGCCAGAGTTTGTCCGTAACGGGGTTCGTAATTTTCTGCGTAATCTGAGAAGCCCCGTTAATCTGGCGAATCAGGTTTTGCAGGGTGACATAGAAGGCGCAGCAGGGGATGTGACCCGTTTTGCCATGAATACGACAATTGGTATTGGCGGCCTGTTTGATGTTGCGGCGGATACCGGTCTTGAATATGAATATGAGGATTTCGGCCAGACATTGGGTGTCTGGGGTGTCGATCATGGCCCTTATCTTGTTCTTCCTGTTATGGGACCTTCCTCTTTACGGGATTCTACAGGATTGCTTGTTGATACCGTTGCGGATCCGGTTCGCATCTATTTGTATAATACTCACAATGAAGAATGGTATTATGCCCGTTCTGGCGCCACGGCACTTGATAAGCGGGAAGAATTACTGGATGTCATTGATGATTTGAGAAAAAATTCGTTTGATTATTATGCCGCGATCCGAAGCGCTTATATGCAGAAACGAGCCGCATTGGTCAAAGATGATAATCCGGATATTCTGACAGGGGCCTCTATTCCGGATTATGATGACGAATAGGCAAATAAAATTTTCTTGCTTTTTGTAACCTTATGCATAATATCGCCGAATTAAATTTTTGAAGGATGTTTTGCGAGCTACATATGGATTCTTGTAAAAACAGAGAACGGGTCATCAAAGAATGGGTTACCAAGGATAAACTGCGTTTTTATAAAAAGCTGTTTTTCCCTATTATAGCCATATGCTTTGTCGTCAGCTTGTTTTCAGATCTGGCTTTTGCGGCTCCTCCCCTTCTTATCCGGCAGAATCAGAATGATAAAACAGCGCAAATTTCTCCTGAGGCGTCTCTTTTCATTCAGGTGGCTAATAAAGAATCGGGGAACGATCTCGGCACGGGAGCCATGGATTTTGTGCAAAGCATGGCCAACCGTGCGATCGGTTTTTTAAGCGATAATAACCTTACAATAGAACAGAAAAAGAAATCTTTCCGGACGCTTCTTCAGGATAGTTTTGACTTGAAAACGCTGGGGCGTTTTTCCCTTGGCCGATACTGGCGGGTTTCAACACCGGAGCAGCGCAAGGAATATCAGACACTCTTTGAAAAAATGGTGATTGAGGTCTACTCGCAACGCTTTACTGAATATAAAGGACAGAAATTCGTGGCACGCAGCTATCGGAATGATAGCCCGACAGATACATTGGTGACTTCTTTTATCATTCCCGATAATGGCCCGGAAGTACAGGTTGACTGGCGTATCCGCTATAAAGATGGTCATTACAAAGTCGTTGATATCATCGTTGAAGGAGTTAGTATGTCTGTCACCCAGCGTTCTGATTTTTCTTCGGTCATTCAGCGTGGCGGCGGTGACGTGCAGGTTCTTCTCACCCATTTACAGGCACTATAATCAGGAGTGCAGGTAACGCTGCTCCAGATGCCTGAGCAAAGAGGCTGTTCCGAGATTTGCTCCTGTGGCCTGTTTGACAAGATCAGAAAAACACAGCAAGCGCCCTTTGGAGTGGATATTTGTTCCAAGCCATTCTTTAACGGGTGTAAAGTTTCCACTGGCAATCAGATCTTTGATATCGGGAATATCCTTGTTTATTTTCTCAAAAAGCTGTGCTGCCAGCATATGCCCGACCGTATAAGACGGAAAATAACCGAATTTTCCGGTAAACCAGTGGACATCCTGCAAGCAGCCATCCGTCATCCCTTCAGGCTGAATGCCGAGTTTATCCTGTAATTTGGCATTCCAGGCTTCAGGTAGATCGGCAGGTTTAAGTTTTCCTTCGATCAAATCGCGTTCCAGTTCGAAACGATGCTGCATGTGGAAGAAATAAGTGACTTCGTCTGCCCGTTTACGGAGAACAGAAGGCCGAACCCGCGTTTTGATTTTATAGAGGTTCTCTGCACTTAAAACCGGATTATGCATCCCGTGAAATAGTCCTTCAACACGCGGTGATAAAAAGTCGAAAAAAGGACGGGTACGACCAATAATCATTTCAACCAGCAAGGCCTGGGATTCATGTACGCCGGCTCCCATATCCTGCGCGACCGGCTGATAACGCCATGTGCGGCGGGGAAGTCCCTGAATATAAATACCGTGGCCGCCTTCATGCAAAACCGACTTCATTGAATCCATAAAATCATTGATATCAACGTTTTTAATAACAAGCCTTGTATCATCGGGCGTGCCACCTTCAACCGGATTATGACCGGTTTCATAAAGACCGCCGCGCTGGAAATCAAAACCGATTGCCCCGAGCAGCGCATGATTCAGCCACATTTGCGCCTTGGCTGGATAAAAGCTTCTGATTGGCAAAAAAGCGTCTTCTTTCGCCTGTTTTTCCATGATTTTTGGCAGGATTTTCGTCAGTTTTTTATTGATTGTGTCGAACCAGTCCTCAACTTCAAGCATGGTAATTCCGGGCATATATTCGCTCAGTAATGCCTGATAAGCTGAGTTACTGCCATTGGCGCGGCAACGTGCTTCAGCGATCTGGCGGTTCATGTCAACCATCTCGACCAGAAATTCCCGTGCCGCCGGCCAGTCATTTCCTGCCAGCGCATCACGATGCCGCCGCCGTCCTTCATAAGAAAGCCGCGCCCGTTTTTCCATGAGATCACAACTCACCGGACTTTGCCGACAGTGCATTTCATCCATTTCACGTAAATTCGCAAGATCCCATTCATCCCAGTCTTCAGGATGGTTTCCGGCATGTGTCTTTGTCCGCTCCAGAAGACGCTCTATATCTGGCGCCGTCAGATCTTCATGCATCCGGCGATGGAGAAAACCGATCTGTCCCAGTCTGGTTTTCCACGCGCCTTCAGGCATTGCCGTTAGAAAATCACGGCCTAATGTTTCGGCAATGGCTCCCATCCGCCCGATATCGCGAAACCTCAGCTTTAACTGCATATAGGATTCGGAAGGATGCTCCTCATACTGCCGGACAATAGTCGGGCTGTTTGTGACAGGGGGGGGTTCTTTCTGTTTGTCATTTTTACCCGTAGAAATATCGGGACTTTTTTTCCGGATAACAAACTTTTTCCGCATATGGATCAGTGCGGAGATAGCAAAATATTTTTTAAAAAACTGCCGGAAAAATAATAAAATTCTCATCATTAATATTTATCATATTATAAACAGTTATCCCAGAGCCTTTCGAAAGGAACGCGCCTTTCTATTCCGGAAGTTTCTCCACGAAACTATCCATAACCCGTTTATGGCCGCCACGATCAAAAGCAATATCGAGTTTGTGCCCGTCAATATTGACAATGGTTCCTTCCCCGAATTTATCATGGAAAACACGGTCGCTACGTGAGAAAACAAGCCCATCTTCGTTCATAACTTTACGGTCGGCACTCTGGCGCGGCGCGGCGGCGCGAACACCTGAAGAATCCCAGTGTGATGAACGTCCCTGATACAATCCTGTATCAGCCTGCATTGTAATGTGGTCTTTGGCAAGCTCGTCAATAAAACGTGATGGCACGGCATTGATCCAGTTGCCATACATACGGCGGCTTCCGGCAAAAGAAATAAAGGCCTGTTTTCGCGCCCTTGTCAGACCGACATAGGCAAGCCGTCTTTCTTCCTCAAGACCGCTGATTCCGTTTTCATCCATCGTGCGCTGTGATGGAAATAAGCCTTCTTCCCAGCCGGGCAGAAAAACAGCATCAAATTCCAGTCCCTTGGAACCATGAAGGGTCATGATACTGATGGCCGCACTTCCTTCACTGCCGCGTGCTTCCATGACCAGTGCAATATGCTCGAGAAAAGATTGTATGGTTTCAAATTCTTCCATGCTTGCTGCAAACTCTTTTAAGTTTTCAATCCGTCCCGGCGCATCGGCATCCTTGTTGGACTGCCACATTGCCAGATAACCGGATTCTTCAAGAATTTGCGTTGCCAGTTCGCTATGTTTCATGGTTCCGGGCAAAGAGCGCCAGCGGATAAAATCATCCAGAAGCTTCATCAGGGTTGTTTTCACTTTAGGTTTTAATTCATCGGTCTGCGTCAGATCCATAATGGCATCATGCAGGCAGATTCCCTTGCTGCGGCCATAGGCATAAAGGGTCTGTATTGTAGCATTGCCAAGGCCGCGTTTGGGAACATTGATAATCCGTTCCAGAGCCAGATCATCGGACGGTTGCACCATAACGCGCAAATAGGCCAGTGCATCGCGAATCTCCATGCGCTCGTAAAAACGGGGGCCGCCGATGACTTTATAATGGAGTCCAAGCTGGATAAAACGCTCCTCGAACTCACGGGTCTGGAAGCCGGCGCGGACAAGAACCGCGATTTGATCAAGATGCCAGCCTTTATGCTGGAGCTGCTCGATTTCCTCGCCAACCCACCGCGCTTCGGCCTCGCCATCCCATAAACCCCGGATGATTATTTTTTCGCCGTTTTCACCGCTGGTAAATAGATTTTTACCCAGCCGGCCTTCATTCTGGGCAATGACACTATTGGCGGCTGCCAGAATATGACCGGTGGAACGGTAATTTTGTTCCAGCCGGATAATTCTGGCACCGGGAAAGTCATTTTCAAAACGCAGAATATTGCCGACTTCCGCACCGCGCCAGCCATAGATTGATTGGTCATCATCGCCCACGCAGCAGATATTATGCTGTCCCTGCCCGTTTTTTTTCTGTGCCAGCAGTCGCAGCCATAAATATTGCGCGACATTGGTATCCTGATATTCATCCACCAGCAGATATTTGAAGCGGCGGTGATAGTCTTCAAGAACAGTCTGGTGCGCCGGATTCTTGAATATTGTAATCATATGAAGCAGCAGATCGCCAAAATCACAGGCATTGAGAGTTTTAAGCCGCTGCTGGTACAGACTATAGAGCCAGACGAGTCTCCCTTCTGCCGCTTCGCCGCCTTCCTTATTTTCCAGATCCGAGGGTAACCGCGCCCTGTCTTTCCAGCGATCAATGATAGAAATCATCGCTTTGGGTGCCCATTTTTTGGAATCGATATTTTCAGCTTCCATGATCTGCTTGAAAAGCCGCACCTGGTCATCGGGATCAAGAATGGTAAAACCGGATTGTAAACCGACAAGCGCCGCATGTTGTCGCAGCATGCGCGCCGCGAGTGCATGAAACGTGCCGAGCCACCAGCCTTCTACCGCAACACCACCCAAAAGCTGGCTGACACGCTCCTTCATTTCCTGCGCGGCCTTGTTTGTAAAAGTGACGGCCAGAATCTGGCCTGGAAACGCATGATTCGTATTGATGATATGGGCAAGCCGCGTGGTCAGGGCGCGGGTTTTTCCGGTGCCTGCACCGGCCAGCACCAGCACCGGCCCGTCAAGGGTCTGGACAGCTTCGCGTTGCGCCGGATTAAGACCTTCCATATAAGGCATTTGTGATTCTATTGTTTTTGCTGTCTGCATTCTTCATCAATACAGGTTGAGTCACTCAAAAAGCAAGGGTTGCCTTGTATTCCATCACAGAAAAATATAACTATATTTCTGTTATTAAAAGCGCAGAGGACATTAAATGCCGGAGCTACCGGAAGTCGAAACAGTTTGTCAGGGGATGGCGTGTGTTCTTGAAGGGCGCACTATTATGGAGGTTGTGCTGCGCCGGGAAAATCTTCGCGCCGCATTTCCTGTCACTTTAAAAGAGACACTTGAAAACCAGACGGTGACGCATATTAAGCGCCGTGCAAAATATATTCTGCTTTATACAACGGATCATCACATTATGATTGTCCATCTCGGGATGTCGGGGAAAATTTTATTGATTCCGCCAGCACAAAATTATGACGTGCAAAAGCATGACCATCTGATTCTTTCCTTTGAGGATGGCGGAAAAATGATTTTAAATGATGCCCGGCGTTTTGGGATGGTGATGCTTGCAAATGAAAGTGATATTGAAACGCATAAGGCATTAAAGCTTCTGGGGCCGGAGCCTTTGGGAAATCATTTTTCCGCACAGTCTTTATATGAGTCGCTTCGTAATAAAAAAACAACCATCAAGGCCGCTTTGATGGATCAGCGTCTGGTGGCCGGTCTTGGCAATATATATGTATGCGAATCACTTTTTTATGCAGGTATTCACCCGCAGAGGCGAGGGGATACAGTGACTGAAACCGAATCGGAAAAACTGGTGCAGGCGATTCGTGATGTTCTTGGTAAGGCGATTGCTGTCGGCGGCAGTACATTAAAAGATTACCGCCATGCTGACGGGTCTCTGGGATATTTTCAGCATCAATTTGCCGTTTATAATAAGGAGGGCAAGACTTGTCCCCGTTGCAGCAATGTTATAGATCAGTGTACGATTCAGAGAATAGTACAAAATGGGCGCTCAACCTTTTATTGCGCCCGGACACAGGAATGATAAATGAATTATTTTAAAAGGGGAATCGGGATTCTAATGATAAGTGTGGCTCTTATAATGATGCCAAAGCTGTCTTTTGCCGAAAATGGAAGCGCTTATAAAGTGCAGGAACAGCAGTTCTTTGAATCACTGGATGTTCCGTTGATGCCCGGATTATATGAAATTCCAGAGGAAACAATTGTTTTTGATAAGCCGGATGGCCGAATCATTGAATCGCAGGCGGCCTCAGATCATCTGGGCAGTGTTCAAATCAGAGAATTTTATGAAAATTCTTTACCCCAGATGGGCTGGATCCGGGTGTCTCCCGAATCATTTGTAAGACAGGAAGAAATTCTGACCATGGAGATCCGGGAACAGGGCGCTTATCATATCGTTCGTTTTCTGGTTTCTCCCCGTGAAAATTGATTCCGGTAAAAACACTTAAAATAGAAGGATTTGTATAGTTTTACTTGACAGCAAGGGGCGCTTACAGGTAGAAAGACCGATCTTTACAAGAAAGAAAACTTTAAATCATCAATAGATGGTGGTTTTCAAAAGTGAAAATGGATTTATTTCAAAAAGGTACAGGAAAACATGGCTAATCACGCTTCCGCAAAGAAAAGAATTCGTCGCAATGCGACACGTGCTGAGATTAATGGGGCTCGTCGTGGCCGTATCAGAACGTTTGTAAAAAAAGTCGAGCTTGCTTTGGCTGCGGGTGATGCCAAACTGGCGGGCGAGGCACTACATGCGGCGCAACCGGAATTGGCGCGCAGTGTTTCCAAGGGAATTATGCATAAAAATACAATGGCGCGGAAATTATCCCGCCTGTCTGCCCGGGTGAAAGCGTTGAAAAACTCTTAAGTCCTGTTCGGCGATTTAAAATCGCATTTGATCAAGCTTATAATTATTTTTTTAAATCCGGAGGTGCTGTTTTCCGGATTTAAAACCATGTCAAAAAAATGAAAATTTATAAAAATTTCTTTTTGTATGTTCTCTATTTGATCTCATTGCAATCATCAAAAAAACATTTTACTGTCTGTTTTATCGGCTGGGGGGACAGATTTTTTATCTCTTTCGCAGTCTAAAAGGCAAACCTTTTGAAGTAGTCCAGATCTGGTTATTTCGAGGATCGTCCAGACCCTTACAATAGAACAAGGGAAAGAACGCCAGTAGCCTTGACGATAAAGTACGGGGGTCGCACTGAAAGAATAAAAGCATTTTATATGCTGTTTTCAGGTGTAACTTTTAATGAAATTAAGCTGATTTAAAAGTTTTTAAAGGCAGATGTTGACGCATTTGTCAAAGGGGTCTTTTTGTCTTTTATGAAGAGACAATGTAAATTGGTTTTGTTTTGAAAATAACAAATTTAAAAATGTGGGAGTGGAACACAGATGACTGAAATTGTTGGGGAAGGCTATGCTGCCGCCATGCGAAAAGAAACAGTAAAAGGCGAATCGTTTGCGCCAAGCAAAGAGATTTTACTGCTTTGGAAAAAAGTTCATGGTGAGATGCGCGGCGAGTTCGGAGAGGCTGTTTTCCGCAGCTGGCTTAAGCCTTTGGCACTGCAAGCCTGTTATCATGGTACGCTGGAAGTTTCTGTTCCGACACGTTTTATGCGCGACTGGATTCAAACGCATTATGCAGGACGTATTCTTGAAATGTGTGCGGAAAAAGACTCCGAAATAAAACGCTTTGAAATTGTTGTTGTTCAAAATGGCATTATGGCCGATGAGGAAACAATAGAAGCGGATAAAAGACTCAAAGCCAATGAAAACAAAAAAGAAGAGGATCCCTATAATCTTTCTTCGCCTTTTGATCCCCGTTTTACATTTGAAAATTTTGTTGTTGGCAAATCCAATGCGTTGGCACATGCGGCGGCGCGTCGTGTTGTTGAAAGCCAGAATGTTCCGTTTAATCCGCTGTTTTTGTATGGGGGTGTTGGTCTGGGGAAAACCCATCTGATGCATGCCATTGGCTGGGCGATGAAGTCGCAGGGTGCAGGACGCCGTGTGATGTATATGTCTGCTGAAAAATTCATGTACCAGTTTGTCAAGGCACTGCGCTCAAAGGATACGATGAATTTCAAGGATACATTCCGTTCGGTTGACGTTTTGATGATTGATGATATCCAGTTTATCAGCGGAAAAGAATCAACGCAGGAAGAGTTCTTCCATACATTCAATGCACTGGTAGACCAGAATAAGCAGATTGTTATTTCTGCGGACAAGCTTCCTTCTGATCTGCTCGGGCTGGAAGAGCGTCTTCGTTCGCGTCTGGCATGGGGACTGGTGGCCGATATTCATCCGAGTACCTATGATCTGCGCCTTGGTATTATGCAGTCTAAACGCGAACAGCTTCAGGCCAATATTCCGGATGCGGTTCTCGAGTTTCTGGCATTAAAGGTCACATCGAATATTCGCGAGCTTGAAGGAGCCTTGAACCGGATTGTTGCCCATGCCGATGTTTCGAAACAGGATATTACGCTGGAAACAACGCAGGAAGTTCTTGTGGATTTGTTAAGAGCCCATGACCGCCGGATCACGATTGACGAAATCCAGCGCAAAGTTGCAGAGCATTATAATATCCGTATGACCGACATGCATTCGGCGCGCCGGGCACGGAATGTTGCCCGTCCCCGTCAGGTTGCCATGTATCTCGCCAAGCAGTTGACGGCACGATCTTTGCCGGAAATTGGCCGCAAATTTGGAGGGCGTGACCATACAACGGTGATGCATGCTGTGCGCAAGATCGAGGAGCTGATGGTTGAAGATGCCCAGATTGCACAGGATGTTGAAATCGTCCGTCGGGCACTCACAGGCTGATTCTTGTTCTGATCATTTTAATATAAACACAAAATGCGCAGAGGAATCTCAGCGCATTTTGTGTTTATACAATCTGAAAAAAACAAGTATCATATATTTATTTTTTAATGAGAGCTTTTGTATTCTTTTTCAAGCTTTAAATTTTAATTGGGATGGCAATAGAGAGAAAAATTGCGGTGCTGGAACAATGCATGTTAGAAGCTATCCGTGAAGCCAGGGCACAAAGCCGGCAACCCTTTGCAAACAATAACGCACTGAAATAATACCGAAAAATAAGGGCATAGAAATTGGCCCGATTCGCTTGGGGAACGAACCGGGCCGGGGAAGTTCGTCTGCCTGGGTTCACGGTTAGGGAAGGATTGGCAGACGAAACCTGTCCTGTAAATTTCTTATATTTCTACGATTGTAAAACAGGGCTTCCGCATGAAGAAGTCTGTTGTTTGCGCTGCCTTTTATTGGCATAAAGAGAAATATCGGCAGCATTAAAAATTTTATTGGCTGTGTCTCCTGCCCCATAAGTACGTAGCCCAAGAGAGGCGCGTACAGGAATTTCTTCACCGTTCCAGACCAGACTCAGTTGATTGAGTTGCCAGGCAAGCTGTTGTGCCCGTCCGGCAGCCTGTTCTTTGCCTGTATCAGAGAGAAGTAGAACAAACTCGTCTCCGCCAAGGCGTGCCGCTGTATCCATAATGCGGGTTTCACTGCCCAGCATACGCGCCATCAGCCTCAGGCAGGCATCGCCGGCCAGATGACCGTGTCTGTCGTTAATGGTTTTAAAATTATCGAGATCAATCAGGATCAGCAGGCCGCCTTTACTGAGGCCGCGTTCACATCTATCAATTTCTTTTGTAAATGCCTCAAAAAAACCACGACGGTTTTTAAGACCACTTAGTTCGTCTGTTATAGCCAGAGCCTCCAGATGACTGATACGCGATTCCTGTAATTTTATGGTTTCTTCAGCACGCGCAATCATCTTATGAGCATATTTTAAAAGCGCCACCGTTGCGCTGAGACAGGAGCCGGCACTTTCTTTTTCCGAAATGCGCGGATCAAGTAAAGAAATCAGCTTTCCGGCTTCTTGATGAAGTGTTTTCTTGTTGTCGGCATCTCCCATGCTGTTAGAAGTATCTGGACGGATTGTGCTGAAAAGAAAGTGTAGAAGGCTGCTATTGGCATTTTCTCCATTTTTGAATTTTGCGATATTTGTTGTCATCGTCTGCCCCCGCTCATTTATTTCTATGGTAACCAGTCTCTTAAAAAGAGCGTTGCGAAAGCTGTGCCAATATTTTATGTTAATATTTATGTTTTAAAATCATATAGTTAAAAATCTGTGTGCAGAAAAGGAGTTTTTATCAGAAAGCCTGTGTTATCTGAAAGGGAGTTTTTTTCCCGGTCAACAGGCAGAAGTTACCGTATATATTCCATGCATTGGCCTTGGTCTTGGCTATTCATTGCTATATCATTGTACTATATTGTATTTCTGGAGTTTTGATGCGCTTGTCATTGTTACTGTTTCTGGTTGTTTTTTTGAACGGGGGAGGTTTTGCCCAAGCCGCCGGAAGTTCTCTTGCCCCCGACATTTCAATGGTGCCGCACAAGGCACTTTATAATATAGAAATGGTTTCAAAAAGTAGTGGAACCCAAATTCTCAATATTAGCGGTCAAATGTACTATGAATGGCGTCCGGGATGTGATGCCTGGACGACGGATCATCGGTTTAATCTGCTTTACGAATATACGGACAGTCTGCCGATACGGATTACAAGCGATTTTTCAACCTATGAAGCTTTTGATGGAACAGGCTTTGATTTTACATCCCGCCGAAAACGCAATGGTGTGCTTTATCAGGAAGTCCGTGGACGTGCTGATAAAGTAATGGAGGATATAACAGGACAGGCTATTTATACTATCCCTGATAATCTGGTGTTTGATTTGGACAAAGGGACATTGTTTCCGATGGCACATAGCCTGAATATTCTTGAAAAAGCACAAAAAGGTGAAAAATTTTACAGTGCTGTTATTTTTGATGGCAGTGACGAAGAGGGGCCCGTCGAGGTTAACAGTTTTATAGGCAGAACAGTAAAAGCGGCTGATCTGGTGAATTTTCCACTGGAAGTTAACAAATCCCTTATTGACGGAAAGGCATGGAAGATCCGGATGGCATTTTTCCCGTTGTTGGAGCCGATGTCTGATTCTGAGTATGAAATGGATGTTATTTTTCATGAAAATGGCGTTATCAGTGATATGAAAGTTGAGTATCGGGATTTTTCTGTTGTCCAGAAGCTGGTTGCTCTTGTAAAATTAGAGAATGCACATTGTGAAGAATCACAGGATTAATAAAAGATCCCTATTCAAAAAACTTAACACTTTAGAAAAACAAATAGAGTACGATCATAAAATGAACAAACGCTGAATAGGATCATGATGGCGAAAAAGATTTTAATTGTTGAAGACAATGAATTGAATATGAAGCTTTTTCATGATCTGTTGGAAGCGCATGGATTTGAAACTCTGGAGACAAAGAACGGTAATGAAGTTCTTGATATCGTTAGAAAAAACAAACCGGATCTTATTTTAATGGATATTCAGCTGCCTGAGGTCTCTGGGCTTGATGTTACCAGATGGATTAAAGCGGATGATGAATTAAGGCATATTCCTGTTATTGCTGTTACAGCATTTGCCATGAAAGGTGATGAACAGAAAATCAGGGAAGGGGGCTGCGAGGATTATATTTCAAAACCCATCTCTGTAACGGGATTTATCGAAGTTATAGAAAAATATCTGAATTAGGAAAAACAAGAGGGATCGTACGAATATGTCTGCTCGTGTACTTGTCGTTGATGATATCCTGCCAAATGTAAAACTGCTGGAGGCGAAGCTCAGCAGTGAATATTATGATGTTCTGACCGCAACCAGCGGTGATGAGGCTTTGTTGAAAGTCGCACAGGACAACCCCGATCTTGTCCTGCTGGATGTTATGATGCCGGGTATGGATGGATTTGAGGTTTGTAAAAGAATTAAACAAAATCCGGCCACGGCGCATATTCCTGTTGTTATGGTGACGGCGCTTACTGATTCTGTTGATAAAGTTCGTGGGCTTGAGGCTGGTGCTGATGATTTTCTTAGTAAGCCCGTGAATGATATTGCCCTGATGGCGCGGGTCAGTTCTCTTGTGCGTTTAAAAATGACCGTTGATGAATGGCGAGCCCGGGAAAATACGGCGACACAACTCGGTGTCGTTGATGAAACGACAAGTGTTATGGATGAACCTATTGATAACGCCCGTATTCTTGTTGTGGAAGACCAGAATTTTGAATCGGATAAAATCGCCGAAACGCTGCACCGTGATAATCATAATGTTATTCCCGTAGAAAACGGCATGAAAGCTATGGAGTATGCGTCCCAACATGATTTTGACCTGCTTGTGATCAGCCTGAATCTGAAAAAAGAAGATGGTCTGAGGCTTTGTTCACATTTGCGCTCGAATGAACGGACGCGCGCCATCCCTATTATCATGATTGCCACAGAAGAGGATATGGAGCGTGTTGCCCGTGGCCTTGAAATTGGCGCGCATGATTATATTATGCGTCCGATTGATCGTAATGAACTCCTGGCGCGGACAAGAACGCAAATTAGACGGAAAAGATTTCAAAAAAGGCTGCGTGATTCCTATGAAAACAGTCTGGAGATGGCTGTACGTGATGGAGGTACAGGACTTTTCAATCGTCGTTATCTTGAAGTCCATTTGCAAAAAAAGCTGGATGACGGCTGGGAATCATCAAAAAATCTTGGCATTCTTATTCTGGATATTGATCATTTTAAAGATGTTAACGATACCCATGGCCATGTTGTCGGAGATGAGGTATTGAAGGTTTTTGCTGAACGGCTTTTGGATAACTTGCGGGGATTTGACCTTGTTGCCCGTATTGGCGGGGAAGAATTCATCGCCATTTTGCCGGACGTTCCGACTGGAAAAGCCTTGTTTATTGCGGAACGTCTCCGTCGTTCAATCGCTGATACTCCTGTTCAATGTAGCGCTAAAGACAAGATGCTCTCTATTACAACCTCAATTGGCGGCGCCATTATAGAGCCGGGGCAGCATACAGTGCAAACTGTGCTGGATCGCGCCGATAAGGCTTTGTATGAAGCCAAGAATGGTGGACGAAACTGCACGGTTTTTGAAAGTATTGGTAAACTTGATCCTGATAAATATAAACAGGAATTGCGCCGGGAGGCTGGATAACTCCCCGTAAAAATAGAAAGGAAAAGGGAAAGGGAAGGAAATATGATCACCAGAAATTTTATTTTTTCAATGCTTTTAGCCTTGTTTATAATGTCAGGAGTGCCCCGTATTTCTTTGGCAGAGGAAGTTGATTCTTTGAAAAAACTGGAAGAGTGCTCTGCGATAGAAGGGCGTATAGAAAGACTTGTGTGTTATGATAATGTGGCTGTTCTGATGGGTTATTTTAATGCCGATCAGGCAGAACGTGAGGCGGAGGTTATACAATCCATCGGTTTTTGGGAAGTTTCAAAGCAACGTGCTCCTTCTGGTGAAAATGTTATGTATCTTAAGAACCGATCTTTGGAATCCGCTTATACTTCTTACGGGACAAAACGCTATCCTCATCTTGTTATTACCTGTAAAAGCGGAAAAACAGATGTTTATATTGACTGGAAAAAGCAAATCACCGATATACAGAAAACAGTCATATTGAAATTACCGCTGAAATATCAATTTGATTCCGAACCTGTTGTCTCGGACAAATGGGAAATATCGACAGATCGAAAAGCTTTGTTTTCAGAAGATCCTGTTGAGTTTGTTACAAAGTTACGCCAATATAACAAGCTTATTGTTTATATGAGTCCGCCAAACGATCTTGCAACAACGATGGTACATGATCTTTCCGGCATTAATGAAGCGCTGAAAATTCTTGTGAAAGAATGTTATAATTAAACTATTCTTTCAGGGATAAAATGAAAAATTTCAAACTGGATCATGCCTTTATTCTTGCTGCTGGCAAGGGGACACGCTTGCGTCCCCATACAGATTTTCTTCCCAAGCCTTTGGTTGAAGTGGGCGGGCGGTCTTTGATTGACCGATCACTGGATAGACTGATCGCGGCCGGTGTGACGAACGTGACTGTTAATCTTCATTATATGGCGGATATATTAAAAGCGCATCTGGTAAAACGTACAGCACCGGAGATTACTTTTTCTTATGAACCGGAATTGCTTGATACGGGCGGGGGTGTTAAAAAGGCACTTTCGACTTTGGGGGATCAACCATTTTACGTGATTGCGGGAGACGCTCTCTGGACAGACGGTTTGTCCGGTGATTCTTTGTTGCGTCTTGCGACACACTGGAATGATAAAACAATGGATATTCTAACCTATATGCAACCGCTTTCCTCTATGATCCTGACCGCTGGATCAGGTGATTATAATCTGGCTGGTGATGGAAAGGCTGTTCGTTCATTTGATAAAACAGGAACGCATATGTGGACGAATATCCGGATTAATCATCCACGTATTTTTGAAGAGATGTCGGAGGGCGCTTTTTCATTTCTACCTTTGATGGACAAGGCAGAAAAAGACGGTCGTCTTTATGCTCTGGAACATGACGGGGCATGGCATCATATTAGTACGCCCGCTGATCTTGCGCGTGTTAATGATATGTATACCCGGGAAAAGAAACAGGCATGAGCGGACTTTATATGATTCCGGCAGGACAATCTTTTGCGGTTTCACTGGCGCAAGGACTGCTTGACCAGACATCTATCCATCATGCGGCATTAACACAATATCATATTCTGCTGCCCACGCGCCGCGCCTGCCGTACGCTGCGTGAGACTTTTCTGAGTCTTACAAATGGACAGCCTCTCCTGTTGCCACGAATGCAGCCTATTGGCGATGTAGAGGAAGATGAACTGACGATTGAAATGGCGGGGCTAGGCTCCCCGTCTCATCTTCTGGAACTGCCTCCCTCATTATCATCGTTACGGCGGAGGGTTTTATTGGCACGTACCATTATGCATCTTCCGGATTATGGTGCGGCACCGGATCATGCTTTTGCTCTTGCTGATGCGCTTGGCCGTTTAATGGATCAGATTTATACCGAAGGACTTGATTTACGGCATCTTCCCGCATTGGTGGAGGATGAAACATTGGCAAAACACTGGCAAATTACTGTAGATTTTTTAGAAATTCTTAGCAGAATGTGGCCGCAAATTCTTGCAGAGCAGGGTGTGATTGATGCCGCCGATCACAGAAACAGGCTTATTCTGGCGCTGGCGGATCACTGGGAGGAAATTCCACCGTCGCATCCTGTTTTGGCTGCCGGATCAACGGGCTCGATTCCTGCCACAGGCCGTTTGCTTAAAGTTATTGCCGGATTGCCGCAGGGCAGTGTTATTTTGCCCGGTCTTGACCAGACTCTTGATGTGCAAAGCTGGCAAGCTCTGGATGATACGCATCCGCAGGCAACGCTCAAGCAGCTTCTGAATTATATGGATGTGGATTATAAGGATGTACAGCTTTGGCCCTCCCGAGCCCCTTTGACAAAACAGGCTGATGAGCCGACGGCATTGACGATAAATAAAAATAAGGCACAAAACTGGCTTGCCAGTGAAATGATGCGCCCTGCTGCGACTGCCGATCAGTGGCAGAACCTGACACTGGAGGATGATCAGCGTACTTTTCTGACTCAATCTCTGGCACAAATCATGCGGTTTGAATGCGACACTGCGCAAGAAGAAGCCAGACTCATTGCCTTGCTCATGAGAGAAACACTCGAATCAAAAGAAAAAACTGCGGCGCTTATTACACCGGATCGTGTTCTGGCGCGTCGTGTCGCCATCATATGCCAGCGCTGGGGAATCGAGATTGATGATTCTGGCGGCCAAAAACTGGGAAATACGGCGCTGGGTAGTTTTCTTCGTTTAATTATGCAGGCTGCTTTGAGCCAGTTAAGGCCGGGTGATCTTGCAGCGTTGCTGAAACATAAACTCTGCTGTCTTGGTAAAAATAAAGGAATATTAATGGCGTTGACAGACCAGATGGAGAGGGATGTTTTACGCGGTATGATACCGGGGAAAGGATTTTCTGGTCTTTATGAAAAAGCAAGGGAGAAAAAGGCGGACACAGGATTAATTGAAGCGCTGGAAGTTATTTTCGGGGCTTTTTCCGAGACATGTACGCGTACGGATCATTTTAGTGTTTTTCTTGATGCCCATATTGGTCTTGCAGAAAAACTGGCGCAGAAAAGTGATGGCAGTCATAATCTGTGGCAGGGAGAAGAAGGTGAAGCTGCAGCATTATTTCTGGCCGATCTGCGCGAGCAGGGAGCCTTGTTACCGCAGGTCAATGGTGAATCTTATCTGGCGATTCTCGAGCAGCTTATGCAGACAATCAGTGTACGTCCTACTTACGGTACCCATCCTCGTCTTTTTATTTTCGGGCAGCTTGAAGCACGTCTGGTACAGGCTGATCTTGTAATTCTCGGGGGATTGAATGAAGGAACATGGCCGCCGGATGCCGGAAATGATCCATGGATGTCCCGTCCGATGCGGCAAAAATTCGGACTTCCTTCGCCAGAACGTGCAATTGGACTGGCGGCGCATGATTTTGTACAGGGATTTTGTGCCTCTCATACAGTTCTCACCCGCGCCCGCCGTGTCGACGGTACTCCGACTGTTGCGGCGCGATGGTTGCAAAGGTTGGATACGGTTTTACAGGCGCTTGCGATTGAGAAAAAAACGTTTTCTTCCGGGGTTTATCAGCAGTGGGCACAATCTCTGGATATGCCGGACGGTGGTTCCGTTCCGGTTTCAAGGCCGCAGCCAAGACCGCCTCTTTCAAAGCGGCCAAACGCGCTTTATGTGACGGCGATAGAGAGATGGATGCGTGATCCTTATCACATTTATGCGCGCTATATTTTGCGCCTTCGTAAACTTAAACCTCTGGAAGAGCAAACCGATGCAAGCGAGCGCGGGACGATGATGCACGAGATTCTTGATAAATTTATTACATTATATCCGGTATCCCTCCCCGAAAACGCCTCTGAAATTCTGGTTACACTGGGACGGACGGAACTTGCGGCAAAACTTGACGAGCCCCGCTTATGGGGTTTCTGGTGGCCGCGTTTTGAAAGACTGGCACAATGGTTTGTAAACCATGAGAGACAATGGCGGCAAAACGCAACACCATATAAAACAGAAGTTACGGGAACAGTGACACTGGATATTGACGGACAGGCTTTTACCTTGTCTGCCAGAGTGGATCGTCTTGATAAAATGGAGGGCGGTTATGCGGTTATTGATTATAAAACCGGATCAACACCGACTGTTAAAGACATTCAGAACGGTTTTTCGCCGCAATTGCCGCTTGAAGCCGTTTTGCTGAGGGAGGGCGGATTTGAAGATATCCAAGGCGATGATGTGCTTTATACAGGTTTCTGGAGCATAAATGGTGGTACAGACTCCGGCAAAGAAATACAGGTTAAAACGGATATTGAGCAGGCACGTACAGGGTTATTAGGTCTTGTGCATACGTTCCGCGATCCGCTAATGCCTTATTATAGTTTGCCGCGTCCTGATAAAGCACCGCCCGTTGTATGGCAGGATTATGCACATCTGGCACGCGTACAGGAATGGGTGGCACTGGAAGATGAGGAGGCGGCATGAGCGTTCTTCATCCCCTTAAAGAGCCGGTGCAGGAGCTGGAGCGCGATCTTGATCCGAATGTCCGCCAGCGCCGTGCCTCTGATCCTGATTATTCGGTCTGGGTGGGCGCGTCTGCTGGGACAGGCAAGACGAAAGTTCTGACAGATCGTGTGCTGCGGCTTTTACTGCCGCGCAAGGACGGGAGGGCGGGAACGCCTGCGCACCGTATTTTATGCCTGACATTTACCAGAGCCGGGGCAAGTGAAATGCTCCAGCGTATCAATCAGACTTTAAGCGTTTGGGCAACGATGCCTTTGGAGGATAAGGGCGCGGATCAGAAAGGGCTGAAAACAAGATTGCGGGAGCTGACCGGCTATGAGCCAGCGCAAAGAGACATTGTCGCGGCACGCAGATTGATTGCAACGGTTGTGGATACGCCGGGTGGCCTGAAAATCATGACTATCCATTCTTTTTGTCAGTCTATCCTGGGGCGGTTTCCACTCGAGGCCGGATTGTCGCCGCATTTTAATGTGATTGATGAATCACGGGCACGTGAATTATTGATTAAGGCGCGCGATACGATGTTGTGTGAGGCGCGGAAAACACCTGATTCTCCCTTAGGGCAGGCTGTACGTGCGATAGCGATAGAGCAGAATGAAGAGCAGTTCGGTAAATTGCTGGAGGGGCTGTGCCGCGAAAGACGGCAGCTTGCCACAAAGGTGGCCGATGATTTCGAGAGCTGTCTCTTTCAAACGCTGGGTCTGGAAAAATATGAAACAGAAGATTTTATTCTCCATCAGGCTTGCCTTGATGAAAATTTTGATAAAGCAGGTCTCTATGAGGTCTGTAAAGTTCTTGCCAATGGCGGAAAGCGAGATCAGAATCGTGGTATTGCTCTTCAGCGCTGGCTTGATGCGACGCCTGCCGAGCGTGAAGAAACAATGGAAATCTATCAGAAATGTTTCCTGACACAGAAAGAAGAAATCAACAAACAGCTTGTCAGTAAGGTTATTGCGGATGCGCCTTCCGCGATAGAAAACTGTCTTCTTCGGGAAGCGCAGCGTCTTATTGTGGTGCTGGATTGGTGCAAAGCTGCAAAATGCGCCACGATGACCCGTGATCTGATGTTATTGGGGCAGGAGATTATCAAGGAATACCAGACGCTTAAAACGCAGCACGCCGCGCTTGATTATGATGACCTTATTTTGCGGACATTGTCGCTTCTGGATGACACGGATATGGCACCATGGGTATTATATAAACTTGATGGCGGTCTTGATCATATTCTTATTGATGAGGCGCAGGATACCAATCCCGAACAATGGAAAATCATCAGCAGACTATGTGAGGATTTTTTTAGTGGCAGCGGCGCACGCGATCAGATCAGGCGGACAGTCTTTACTGTTGGTGATGAAAAACAGTCCATCTACAGTTTCCAGCGCGCCGCCCCGCAGGAGTTCGAGCGGATGCGTTTATATTTCGCCGAAAAAGCCAAAACCCGTGACGAGAAGCTGGTTATTTCTTTCCGGTCTGTAAAAAGCGTTCTGGCATTGGTAGATGAAGTGTTCGCGCCGTCTTCTTTGCGAGAAGGAATGGGACAAGAAATTATTAAGCACGAGAGTTTTCGTCGGGGACAGGCTGGACTGGTGGCGCTTTGGCCACTTTGTATGCCGGAAGAAACGCCTGACGAGGCGCCGTGGACACCACCTGTCACAATACGGGAAACCCCCTCCGGTCAGGGGAAAATGGCAGAAAAAATAGGCACAACCATTCAGCAATGGCTGGATCGGGGGGAACGGATCGAGTCGCTTGATCGCGCCATAAAACCCGGCGATATTATGATTTTGGTACGGACACGGACAGCTTTTGTCGGACAGCTTGTCCGCGCCTTGAAAACGCGTCATATTCCAGTGAGCGGCGTTGACAGAATGGTACTTGGTGAGCAGATCGCGGTAATGGATTTATTGGCGCTGGCACAATTTGCACTGTTGCCAGCAGATGATCTGAGCCTTGCCTGTGCGCTTAAGTCTCCCTTGATCGGGCTGGATGAGGATCAGCTTTATGAGCTGGCGATAGACCGGCAGGGAACGCTCTGGCAGTCCTTGCAGTCATCTCCTCATAAAGAAATTGTAAGCTGGCTGGAAAAACTGGTCGGTTATGCTGCTGTTGACCATCCTTATGAATTTTTTGCGCGCTTGTTGCAGGCTCCCTGCCCGGCGGATACGCGCAGTGGATTACGGGCGGTGTTTAAAAGACTGGGCGAGGATGCTCGTGATCCGCTTGATGAGTTTCTGAATACCGCTTTATCCTATGAGCGTGATCATATTCCGACATTACAGGGGTTTCTGGTCTGGCAGCAGCAGGGCGATATTACAATCAAACGTGAACTCGAAGAAGCCGGGCAGGCTGTCCGCATCATGACGGTTCATGGCGCAAAAGGATTACAGGCCCCTGTTGTGATCTTGCCGGATACCACGCGTCATTCTTCTTCAAATAAAATCAGTACGTTGCTCTGGCCGGACAAGACAGGGCTGGATGTTCCGCTCTGGTCACCGCGTAGCGCTGATTTTCCTTCTATTTATCAGAAGGCACGGGCGCGTTATGAATCCTATCTTGAGGAAGAATACAGGCGGCTTTTATACGTGGCCATGACCCGTGCCGAAGACCGCCTTTATATTGGGGGCTATAAAGGCCGGAAAGAGCCGATTGAGGAATGCTGGTACAATTATATTGCTGCCGCGTTTGACCGGATGGAGGGCGTCGAGAAAGATCATGAGGGTGTAAAATTCCTGATGAATCCACAGATAAGAGCTCCCGATCGTGCAGAGAAAATAACGCAGGATGTTATAAAAGAAGGGATACCGGAACGTCCCTCATGGCTTTTTAAAACAGCGCCTGCTGAACCGCAGCCTCCGCAATCGCTCGTTCCCTCCCGTCCATCTCAGCCTGAACCTGCCATGCGCTCGCCCTTGGCACAGGGAGAGGAACATCGGTTTAAACGCGGCAATATTACGCACAGGCTTTTGCAGCTTCTTCCGCCTCTTCCTGTTGACCGGCGTCGCAAGGCTGCCGCACATTTTGTTGCTTTTCCCGGGCATAATCTGCCGCAAAATCTGCAGAGGGATATTGTTGATGAAATTATGGATATTCTTGAGAATCCTGATTACAAAGCCTTGTTTGCAGAAGGATCTCTGGCCGAGGTGCCGATTACAGGCATGGTCAAAAATCGTCTGGTCAGCGCCCAGATTGACCGCCTTTTGATCACGGATCATGAGGTTCTGATTGTCGATTATAAAACCAATCGTCCGCCGCCCCATGATGAAAAAGATATTCCTTTGGTTTACCGAGAACAGATGATCTCTTACCGTGATATTATCCAGATGCTCTATCCCGATAAAAAAGTGAAATGTTATCTTCTCTGGACAGACGGGCCATTGTTGATGCCGCTTGAAAAGCTGTCGAATTTATAACAAAGATCTTGAAATTTTCAGGGAACTGTTCTAAATCTGTTAGCACTCGCATGGTGTGAGTGCTAACAGATTTAGATCTGTTCGATGAAAATGTTTTTAAACAAACACTTAGGAGATAAAACATGAAATTTCGTCCTTTACACGATCGTGTATTAGTACGCCGTTTGGCTTCGGATGAGAAAACTTCCGGTGGGATTATTATCCCCGATACAGTTCAGGAAAAACCGATGGAAGGCCAGGTTGTTTCAGTGGGAACAGGTCATATTAACGATAATGGCGATGTGCGTCCGCTTGATGTAAAAGAGGGTGATTTCGTTCTGTTTAACAAATGGTCCGGTACGGAAGTCACCATTGATGGCGAGGAACTTCTGGTAATGAAAGAATCCGATATTATGGGGATCATTATCGGCGGAAAATCCAAAAAGAAAGCGGCGTAAGCTACGTTTGCTCTAATAATAAATAACTATTGAAAAAGGAAAAGTACTATGGGTGCAAAACAGGTAAAATTTCACGGCGATGCCCGTGAACGTATGATGCGCGGTGTAAATATTCTGGCAGATGCTGTGAAAGTAACACTGGGGCCAAAAGGCCGGAACGTCATTCTTGATAAATCTTTCGGCGCGCCACGCATTACAAAAGACGGCGTAACGGTTGCCAAGGAAATCCAGCTTGAAGACAAATTTGAAAATATGGGCGCACAGCTTGTTTGTGAAGCGGCCAAAAAACAGAATGATCTGGCTGGCGATGGCACAACAACAGCAACTGTTCTGGCGCAGGCTATTGTTAAAGAAGGTGTAAAATCTGTTGCGGCTGGCATGAATCCAATGGATTTAAGACGCGGCATTGACAAAGCTGTTGAAGCGGTTGTTGCTGATCTGAAAAAACGTGCAAAACCTGTAAAAAGCAATGAAGAGATCAAACAGATCGGGATTATTTCCGCAAATGGCGATATCGAAATCGGCGAGAAAATTGCTGAAGCGATGGAGCGTGTTGGAAAAGAAGGCGTCATCACGGTTGAGGAATCCAAATCAATGGCGACTGAACTCGAAATTGTTGAAGGAATGCAGTTTGACCGTGGTTATCTGTCACCTTACTTCATTACCAATGCGGACAAAATGGTTTGTGAACTGGAAAATCCCTATATTCTTTTCCACGAAAGCAAACTTGGTAATCTGCAGGCGATGTTGCCGATTCTAGAGGCTGTTGTCCAGAATGGTCGTCCGTTGCTGATTATTGCCGAAGATGTTGAAGGCGAAGCGCTGGCAACTCTGGTTGTGAATAAACTGCGCGGTGGCCTGAAAGTTGCGGCAGTGAAAGCCCCGGGTTTTGGTGATCGTCGTAAAGCAATGCTGGAAGACATGGCAATCCTTTCGGGTGGTCAGGTTATTTCCGAAGATCTTGGTATCAAGCTTGAAAATGTTGATCTGAAAATGCTTGGCACAGCGAAGAAAGTCCGTATTACAAAAGATGATACGACAATCATTGATGGCGCTGGCAAGAAAAAAGAGATTGATAGCCGCGTTGCCCAGATCAAAGCACAGATCGAGGAAACAAGCTCGGATTACGACAGGGAAAAACTGCAGGAGCGTCTGGCGAAACTTGCCGGCGGTGTTGCTGTTCTGCGTGTTGGCGGTGCTACTGAAGTTGAAGTGAAAGAGCGTAAAGACCGTGTTGACGATGCGATGCATGCCACGCGTGCTGCTGTTGAAGAAGGCATTGTCTGTGGTGGTGGTGCGGCTTTGCTCTATGCAACAAAAGTCCTGATGAAACTCGAAGGGGACAATAACGACCAGCAAGTCGGTATTGATATTATCCGCCGCGCTATTCAGGCTCCTGTTCGCCAGATTGCCGAAAATGCAGGCGTAGAAGGCTCGGTTGTTGTTGGTAAACTCCTGGATCAGAAAGACTTTAATTTCGGTTATGATGCCCAACTGGGTCTCTATGTTGATATGGTCAAATCAGGGATCATTGATCCGGTTAAAGTTGTCCGTACAGCGTTGCAGGATGCGGCCTCTGTTGCCGGTCTGTTGATTACGACCGAAGCCATGGTTACTGATGCGCCTGAAGAAAAAGGCGCTGGTTCCGGCATGGGTGACATGGGCGGCATGGGTGGTATGGGCGGCATGGGAGGGATGATGTAATCTCCTGAACACCATACGTTTTATAACAAAATACAGAAAAAGCCGGGGATTTCCCCGGCTTTTTTATTGAAATGTAGCCAGACCCATAGATATCGGGATTATGTTCTTTCTGATACACAACCCGTTATCACATGTTACATGCCAGTGCCACTTGCCTGCGGCGTCAGGGCGCAGTCTTGGGGCAAAGGATAGGTGGAGGCATCCCTTCCCGCGCTGATATGGATGACATCGCCCCTGATCTCGCAGGAAATGCCCGTTACCGTAAAGCTGTGGACGTTCTCTTCAGGCGCGGTGCCGGAAGCGCTTTTGAACGCCGCCTGCGCACCGTTCTGTTCCTCCAGAAGCGGGGCCGCCGCCGGATCGTCGGGAGCCAGCAGGCGCACGCAACGCACGAGCGCAGTCTTCATCCCGACAACATTGTTTTTGCGAACGCCCGGTCTGGCCGGGTTGAAGCTGTAAGCCTCTTCCGAATCCGAAGAGCGGTATTCCAGGAGTTTTTCGCCGCCGCGTCTGTAGGTCACGGTATCGTTTTGATCGGTAAAGCTGCCGTCATTGGCCGCGAACAGATTTTCAAGCGTTTTGATGT
>PFTR01000086.1 GCA_002789675.1 Alphaproteobacteria bacterium CG_4_9_14_3_um_filter_47_13
TCAGAATTCCACCTTAGCAACATGTCCGATTTTCTGGGACCACCTCTGAAAACGTAAAAAGGAAAAGACCGTAAAAAACACGGATAGTTTATTTCAGAAAGGCTCGAAATGATCCACTCGAACAATAACAAAAAATGGCTAATTATCATTGCCGTCATTCTGGTCGGGATTTTTACGATTATGCTCATTGGGGCTGCGCAAAAATCCGAAGGCGAGAAGATTGGCGAAAACATCAGCAATATAATTGACGACGCCGAGGACGGAGTCCGCGAATTTCAGGAAGAAGTGATTGATGAAGTTGACGACAGCACAACGGACAGGAGGTAATCCAAAGTCTTCTCATCGTGGGCTATCGAAGTGCCGATCCGATTATTATTCTTATTCTTATTTATTTTTCTAACAGACAAAATTCTAAAGGAAAAAACGAATGACTGAACTGGCAAACTTGGAAGATCTGTTCAAGCACATGTTGCAAGATATGTACTATGCAGAAAATAAAATTATTAAAGCCCTCCCCGAAATGGCAAAAAAAGCCACAGATCCTGATTTGCAAGCAGCACTTGAACAACATCTCGAAGAAACCAAAGATCAAATTTTTAAACTGGAACATGTCTTCGAGATTTGCGGCTATGAAAAAAAGCGCGAGAAGTGCGAAGCTATTGAAGGTTTAATCGAAGAAGGCAAAAGCCTTATAGAAGAATCAGAAGAAGGCGCTGTGCGCGATTTAGCTATGATTGCAGCGGCTCAAAAGGTTGAGCACTACGAAATCGCTTCTTATGGCACCCTGTGTAATATTGCCCAAAAACTTGGCCATAAAGATGCCGCCAAACTCCTGCATGAAATTTTAGAGCAGGAAAAAGTAACAGATCAAAAGCTGACCAAGGTTTGTGACGGCATCGAAGATCAAGCATTAGAAAAAGCCGCTTAGGGAGGATTGTTTTATGAAAGCTTTATTGATGTGGCTCGTGGGTATTCCTATACCTGTGATCATTATTCTTCTTCTGATTTTATAACCATAGAGAAAGGGCACGTTATGAACCAGATTATTTATATTATAGGAGCGATTGTTGTTATTATGGCAATTTTGTCTTTCGTTGGATTAGCGTAGGAAAGGAAAAAATGATGACTACAATTTTATCTTCTAGTGTCGACCATTTTCAATGGGGTCCTGTTTTTGTCGGGACGGTTGTTGCGTTAGCAATTGCTGTCGTGCTTATGCAGTTTGGCGCTGTGATTGGTTTATCTGCTTCGGCGTCCTTGCGCGGTGAAGGCCACATCGCTTCCTGGGGCGTTATAGCCACAGGAGTTTGGATTCTTTGGGTCCAACTTTTAGCCTCATTCGCCGGCGGATACAGCGCGGGGTATTTGCATACGCCGACGCCCAACTTAAAATCCCATCAAAATGAAATTACAGATGGCTTTTATGGTCTTTCTGTCTGGGCTACCAGTGCTGTATTGGTATTTATAGGCACAGCCTTGGCTGGGGTATTTGCAACTTATGTGGCATTGGCCAGCGGTACTTATGAAGACCCTGTTGTTCTGAGTAATAATGAAAAAAATGCAGCCATAATTTTTGCTTTTACACTTGGCGCGGTTTCTCTGCTATCTGCCGCCGCATCATGGTGGGCCGCTACTATGGCCGGAGAGCACCGATTGCAAGAAACCGATTTTAGCCAGTATCTTTCATTTAAAAAGTAAAGGCGATTTTTGAAGTCACAGCAGCTTCGGCAAAAGCATAATAGATTATCCCTTCGCATGGGCGGGGCAGCGTATCATTGGCGAAAAGTTCTGCGCACGGGATTTATGTTCGGTCCACGGCAACTGGCGTATCGCCTGGAATGTCCCGGTCAACGGTTTGACCAATTTTCTGGTAGGAAACGTTTGGACAGATTTCCTAACCCTGTATCCGACCTACATTATAACGGGTTTGATTTTGCCGTTTCTCTATGGTTCATGGCGCTTTACGCTCTACCATTATATTATTGAGCCGCGGCTGGCCATGCTGCTCACTGATAACCCGAATGAGGTGCCGGCGATCTGGTGTCTGCTATCAATCGGCATTCTCATTTTGGTGATAAAAACGCCGATCAGGAGGCACATGCATGTCAGAAAATGGCTGTTATGGCCACAGAGAAGAAAGGTTTAAAGGGGTTTAAGTTAATAAAAGTCGCAGTTCAAAATAGAAACCGCCGGTGTGTGTTGCTCCAATGCCCCAAATCCAGCGGCAAATCATGCCATGGCGCGCCCGGGAAGGTGTGGCTCAAGTAAAGCCCATGTTTTATCGGATATATCGTGGCGTCTGTGTGAATATGTCATGTGAGATCCTTTTTGTTCTATATAGAATCTCACATTTTCTATCTCGTGACTACACTATTTAAGTTACCGTAACTTTTTCGATAAAACCGGACAGATCTCCTTTTAGAAGCAAGCCAGCCTGTCTGGCACAGGATTCCAGAAGTGGTTTGAGCCATTCCTGCTCGGCTTTGGCAAAATCGCTCAGGACATAGGAATGAACCCTGCTTTTATCCCCCGGATGTCCGATCCCCATACGAACGCGCCAGAAATCAGCCGTACCCAAATGCGCCTGTATGGATTTAAGCCCATTATGGCCGGCATTGCCGCCGCCCTGTTTGATTTTTACTTTCCCCGGGGCAACGTCAAGTTCATCATGAAATACGATAATATGGGCGGGGGGGATTTTAAAAAAATGGGCGGCTGCTTTTACGGACTGGCCTGAATTGTTCATATAGGTCTGTGGTTTGAGCAGAATGATTTTTTGTCCGGCAATGAGGCCTTCGGAAATCTGTCCCTGAAATTTTGATTTAAAAGGCGGGAATCCGTATTCATCCGCAATCGCATCAACGACCATAAAGCCGATATTATGGCGATTTTCTTTATATTGATGATCCGGATTGCCAAGACCGACAAAGAGCCGCATATCATTATCTTTAGCACGTGAAAAGCCGAACATTCTTTTTAAAACCACAGAGTCCGCAGGGAACCCTGCGTCCTCTGCTGTTTAAAAGCATTATTTCTTTTTATCTTCTGCCGATTTATCGCTACCATGTTCGGATTCAACTTCAACGCTTTGTTCTGCACCGTCTGTTGTATCATCCTCTATTTCGGCAACACGCGGTTCGTTGATTGTTGCGATTGTAAAGTCGCGGTCAATGACAGGTTTTGCCCCTTCGGGAAGTTTCACGTCACTGATTTTAATAACATCGCCGATATCAAATGGTGTCAGATCGACTTCAATGGCTTCCGGAATATTTGTAGCTGAACAAATCATTTCAATATCGTGACGGGCGATATTCAGAATGCCTTTTCTGCTCATGCCGACAGAGTCTTCTTCATTAATAAAATGAACCGGAATCTGGATGGCGATTTTGGCTTTTGGAGTCACACGGAGAAAATCGACATGTTCGACCGTGTCCTTGACAACATGAATCTGTACATCCCGTGCCAGAACAAGATGTTTCTTTCCGGCGATATCAAGATCACATAATGTTGTGTACATATGCCCTTTTCTATATTCCAGATTGGTCTCTTTGGCAGGGAGAGAAATTTTAATCGGTTCCTTGTTATCGCCATAGATAACGCCGGGAACTCTGTTTTCGCGGCGCAAAGCCCGTGCTGCCCCCTTACCGGCCACGTCTCTTGCTTCCGCTAGCATTGCGTAGTTTTTTGACATTTTCTTAATCCTTATATCCAGATAAAACGAAGGAGCAGCCTCCAGGGGTGTCTACTCCAAAACAGGCGATATAGAACAGAAAACACCTGAAATATCAAGAAAAAAAGCAGAATTCTAATTAAAAAGTGCGGAAATGGACTGTTCTTCGCTGATCCGTTTGATGGCCTCGCCGAGTAATGGAGCGACGCTGAGCTGTTCGATCGTTTCCGAGACGCGGACAGCTTCCGTGGCACTGATGGTATCGGAAATGACCATATGCTCGATTTCCGAGGAGGAAATCCGCGCCACCGCACCACCGGACAGAACCCCGTGAACGACATAGGCGTGAACCGCTTTCGCGCCTTTGGCCTTGAGTGCCGCTGCCGCATTACAAAGCGTTCCCCCCGAATCGACGATATCATCGACCATGATACAGATACTGTCCCTGACATCGCCGATGACATGCATGACTTCGGAGACTCCGGCCTGCTCGCGCCGTTTGTCAATAATGGCAATATCGGCATCAATACGCTTGGCCATCGCCCGTGCCCGTACAGCGCCCCCGACATCCGGTGATACCAGGACAATCTTCTCGCCTTTGAAGCGTTTTTCAATATCGGGTAAAAAAATCGGGGAAATCACCAGATTATCAACCGGAATATCAAAGAATCCCTGAATCTGTCCGGCATGAAGCTCCATGGTCAAAACACGGTCAACGCCTGCGGCTGTAATCAGATTGGCAACGAGTTTGGCGGAAATCGGGGTGCGTCCGCCGGTTTTGCGATCCTGCCGTGCATAACCGAAATAGGGAATGACTGCCGTAATCCGCCGCGCCGAGCCGCGCCGCAGAGCATCAATGGTAATCAGAAGCTCCATCAGATTGTCATTGGCGGGATAAGATGTGGACTGAATTACAAAGGTGTCTTTGCCCCGCACATTTTCAAGAATTTCGGCAAAGACCTCCATATCGGAAAAACGGCGGATACTGGCTTTGGTCAAGGGCTGTCCGAGATAGGAAGAAACCGCTTCGGCCAGAAGCCGGTTCGAGTTTCCGGCGATCAGTTGTAAATCTTTACTCACTGTGTTTCCTTTGCCTGTACTTTCTTTTATTTTATGCGTGAGTGCACTATAAAAATCTGGAGGGAGAAATCAACCGAATTATTTAATCTTTTATTGCAATCACAGAAATCTGCCGTCCGTAATCGGCTTCATTTTTATGGGTGCTGCGGCGATAGCTGAAGTAATTTGTGTCATGGGCATAGGTATCAATGGCGGTATTACCGATTTTGGAAATACCGGACAATCTCAGGCGCTGCATGACATATCCGGAAAGATCGAATTTTAAATGCTCTTTATCCTGTGCGGGCGCAAAAAATCTTTCATTAAAAGGATCCTGCCTGAAAAAAGGTGCTTTAAAATCTTTGGAAACTTCGTAGGATTCAAGAGCAATACAGGGGCCGATGGCCGCATGTATTGTGTTCTTCAGGGCTCCCCGTTCCAGCATTTTTGCAATTGTGTTTTCCAGCACGCCTTTGAGCGCGCCGCCCCATCCGGCATGAGAGGCACCGATCACAGGCGCGCCATTTTTCTTTTGCCCGTAAAACAGGACTGGCGCACAGTCCGCCGTTAAAATACCAAGAGCCAGCCCCGGAATATCCGTGACCATGGCATCGGCCTCCGGTCTGCTTGCCTCCCGGTCTTTCGTAACGATCCGGCATTCCGCGCTGTGGATTTGATAAAGGGTGCGTAGATTACCGGCCTGTATATCAAGCGCTGCGCAGACTCTGGAACGGTTTTCAGCGACATTTTCCGCGCTGTCCTTTGTTCCCGCGCCGCAATTGAGCGCCGTGTAAATGCCGTTACTGACCCCGCCACGGCAGCCGAAAAAACCATGGGTAATAGCGGGGTGCGCCAGTCTTTTGTCTTTGATAACATTCATAGAGTTTGTTTTGAGAACCCCGCTGGAATAATGGAACCGCTCGTGAGGACGATGGCCTTGAATAATGTGCCCATTTGATCCGGCGCAATCAGGCGTGTCAAGGCGGCTTCAATGGCTTTTTTTTGCGATGCTGTTGCGTTCTTTATCAGCATTGCGGCACGCTCCTTGATTCCGAGTGCCTGTAAAAAAGCGCTTTGCGTGAGGGGATTAAAAACAGTGCATGGCTCTGCCGCTCTGGCAAGGGCAGAAAAATCGACATGCGCGGTCAGATCCGCTTCGCCGATATGGCTCAGCACATCAACATAACCATGATTTTTCATGGCCTGTAACGTATCACCGTGACCTTGTGTGTAACCGTAATCAATGAATAATGCCGCGCCGCCCTGTTTTTTCAGACAGGCGCACAGGCTCTGGATAAAAGAATGTTGCGCCGGAGAAATTTCGGCAATGTCCCCTTCCTTCCCTTGTGCGGGCGCGGGAAGAAGGGAGGCAGGCGCAAGCCCGAATTGCAGGTTTCCTGCCTGATCAAGTCCGATGACACGTTCCCGCCATTCCCCCTGATGAAATTGCATCTGCCGGATGGGGAGGGCATCCAGAAATTCATTGGCAAGAAGAAGAAGCGGTTTTGTAGAAGACTGGATGACCGGGTGATCGAAAAAATCAATCCACTGGACATGACATCCCTCCAGTCTTTTTTCCTGCTGCTTTTTTAAAAAATTGCTGTTTTCGAGCAGAATAATCTGCGCCGCTTTATGAAAGCCCCTGATATGTTTTGTGGCGCGCAGGGCATCTGCCATCAATGTCCCGCGCCCGGGGCCGCACTCTACCAGCATGAAAGCGTCAGGACTTCCCATCTGCATCCAGCAATCCGCCACCCAGAGTCCCAGCATTTCGCCAAACATCTGGGAGATCTCCGGCGCCGTGATAAAGTCCCCGCTACTGCCGAAGGGGTCGCTCTTGTTATAATAATGAGCCGTGACCTGCTGCATGAAATGGTCGATGCGCAAAGGGCCGTTATGGAGGATATGTTGCTTGAGGGTCTCGGCTAGAGTCATGCTTCTTTATGTTTTTTGCAGGAATGCGAATAGAAAAGCAGAAAAAGTCCGCCAAGGATCATCGGGATACAGAGAAGCTGTCCCATGGTGAGATGTCCGGCGATAAATCCCAGATAGCTGTCAGGTTCACGGAATTGTTCAATGAAGATACGGGCGCTGCCATAACCGATCAGAAATAGTCCTGATAAAAAACCCGGCCTGTCCCGCAGTTTTGTATAATGGACAAGCAAAAACAGAATGAGAAAAAGCACAAGCCCTTCAAGTGCCGCTTCGTAAAGCTGGCTCGGGTGACGGGGGAGGTCGCCGCCATGCGGGAAGACAACGCCCCATGGAACATTTGTAATCCGGCCATAAAGCTCGGCATTGATGAAATTGGCAATCCGGCCAAAAAACAGGCCGATCGGTGCGGTGCAGCAGATAATATCGGTGAGCCGTAAAAGCGGTAGTTTTCTAAGAAATGCATAGACGACCATTACAAAAATAACGCCCAGAACCCCGCCATGGAAGGACATGCCGCCATGCCATATTTTAAGTGCTTCCAGAGGATCCTGCCAATAAAAACGGGGCTGGTAAAACAAAACATAACCCAGCCGTCCGCCGAGAATAACGCCTGCAATCGCCCAGGGTAAAAAATCGTCTATTGTTTTTTTATCAAGAGAAGATCCGCTTTTGTCCCGTCCCGCCAGAGAGAGCGCATACTGCCAGCCCAGCAAAAATCCCGCCAGATAGGCAAGCGCATACCATCTTATTTCAAGAGGCCCAAGTGCCAGCGCCACAGGATCAATGTCGGGGAATTGTAAGGCCATGAGTTAACGGTATGTGTCCTCTTTCACCAGAAAATCGTGAACATAGCGGCGTACGCCTTCTTCCAGTTCTGTGAAGGGTTTTTCGTATCCGGCGGCGCGTAATTTCTCCATATCGGCTTGTGTGAAATACTGGTACTTGCCGCGCAATGTCTGTGGCATATCAATATAACCGATTTTCGGTTTTATCGCGGCAGCGGCAAAAGTGGCTTCGGCCAGATCTTTGAAACTCCGCGCCTTCCCCGTACCGACATTGAATAATCCGCTGACATCCGGATGCTCGTACAGCCAGAGCATGACATCCACACAATCATCAACATACACAAAATCGCGCAGTTGCCCGCCATCCTCGTAGTCAGGGTGATGGGATTTGAACAGCCGCGCTGCAGCGCCCGCGACAACCTGCGGATAAAGCTTGCACATAACGCTCATCTGCTCGCCTTTATGATATTCATTCGGGCCATAGACATTAAAGAATTTAAGCCCTGCCCATTGGGGCGGGCAGGGTTCGCTTTTATCACGAATGACACGGCTGATCCGGCGGTCAACAACATGTTTTGACCAGCCATAAGCGTTTAGCGGCAAGAGTTTTGCCAGCGCGTCCGAGCTTTGGTCATCTTTAAATCCCTGCGATCCATCGCCATAAGTGGCCGCCGAAGAGGCATAGATAAAGCGCACATCATGCGCTGCGCACCATTTCCACAGAGAACGCGAGAGAACGACGTTGCGCTCGACAATCAGATCAACATCTGTCTCCGTGGTTGAAGAAATGGCGCCCATATGAAAGACAGCCTCGATGTCTTCCGTATGGCTGTCCAGATAGTCAGGCAGGAGTTCCGGCCTGACAATATCGCGCAACTCGCGCTTGGCAATATTGCGCCATTTATCATCCTCCCCGAACCAGTCACAGACAACAAGATCCGTATGCCCCTTCTTCTGCAGTCCGGCCAGAAGATTGGAGCCGATAAAACCTGTCCCGCCTGTCACGATAATCATATGTTTTCCTCTGATTTTTCATGTTCCTGTATGTCTGTTATTTCTGACAGGCATAACAGGAAAAAACAAGGCTTATCGCTAAATTTATAATTATTTAAACATATTAAAGGTTGTCCCGAGGCCGTCATGGCACGTTTCATGCGTGCCCTCCATCATAGTAAAAAGTGCAGAAGAAACAGGATGGGTGATTTGCATATACAGGTGATAATAGAATGCGGGGTATAATGAACAATGAAATTGTACCGATATTTTTCAACACGGCTATAAGATGTTGTTTCAAAAAACTTTGCGTCACTTCGCGTCCTTTGCGTTCGGATCTTTACCGCATTGTAAAAGCGTCCCTTCTATAAATCTTGACATTAAAGGAAAGTATTCCTGTAATGCTCTTCTGTATTTATTCAGGAGAAGGAAGAAAATTTTTTTTCCAAAACCGACAAACGAACGAGAAAGGACAGGCAGCATGACGCGGAAGCGGAAATGGCCGCTTTAAATGTTTAAATAACCAAATGACTGACGCTTTCCACTTACGCCCCCGCCTACGCTCGGGGACGAGGCTCCGACTGGAACAGGACAGCAGAAGCGTCGTCGCCCGGAGAAACATCGGCACCTGGCCAACGCCAATCCTTCTTGCCATCGCTGAGTTTCTGGACTCGTGCGTTGATACCCGGGTAGGTCGGATGCCTTTGGCCCCAGGCCCAGCCAGCGGGATCGGATCCGCTCGTGTCGAAAGAATCTTTCAGGAGGCCTTTGTTGAGGGCTGTCTGCAAAAGATCCAGTTCGGCATCGCTACCCAGATGCGCGTTTTGGCCTTCGGCAAACTTCATCGCCTCTTTCCATTTCTTAACGCCATAACCTTTTGCGAATATATTCTGGCCGTAGTTCTCGCCCACATAGGCCCAGCCGTCTTCTGTCTTGTCGCCAATTTCAAGAGTTTTTGGCTTCTTACTGTCGTTTATTTCCATAGCAATATTCCTTTTCAAATGCAGTTTACTTGTTCATTGACACCCCTCCAGCTTTTGCAGCTTAAGTGTGTCAATTCATCCTCCGCTTGCGCGGAAATTGCCTCTTGTCTCGCCGTAGCGTGAGCGTAGACGGATAATAAAGTATTAATGGATTTTTGACACAATATTATGGTATTTACAAGCTTTTTGTATCAGGAATCCGTATCTTGTTGATATGGCATGAAAAACATAATGTTTCAAAAAACTTTGCGTCACTTCGCGTCCTTTGCGTTCGAGTCTTTACCGCATTATAAAAGTGTCTCTATCTATAAATCTTGACATTAAAGGAAAATATTCCTATAATACCTTTTGTATTTATTCTGGAGACGGGAGAAAAATTTTTTCCCAAAACCGACAAACAAACTAGAAAGGACAGGCATCATGACGCGGAAATGGACAGAGGAACAGCGTAAAAAACAGGCGGAAATCATCCGCCAGAGACGGCCATGGGAAAAATCTACCGGCCCCAGAACTCCCCAGGGGAAGATGCGATCCCGTATGAATGCCATCCGGCATGGCTTTCGCTCGCAAGCATACCGCGCCTTCCGGCAGGCCTTGCGGCGGCAGGCGCGTTTTGTCACGTATGTCAGGTTGTTGCGCATTCGCTTTTCTGTACAGGGGAAGTGTTTCAATCTTTTACAAAAATTTAATACCATAGGCCTCAGCCGTAAATTATGTTCTGCAATTTTCTCTGGACATCTTCCGGTTTTTTTTGTGGCGGCGCTTGCACGCTCCGGAGACTCCTGCTACTTAGCAATACTTATAAAGTAAATATTTTGAAGGAAGCCGGGCATGGGAGCCGATCCGAAAATTCTTGATGATATTGCCCGTGTTGCAGGAGGCGCTGTGAATATTTTCAGCGGACTTTCGCAGCAGATCCGCGAAGAAATCAAAAGCCGTGTTGATGACATGGCAAGCCGGATGGATCTGGTTCCGCGTGAAGATCTGGAACGTGCCGAGGCGATGATTGCCGCTCTCCGCAAGCGGCAGGATGACATGGAAATGCGTCTTGCGGCGCTGGAAGGCGGAAAAACTGTAACCACAACGAAAAAGAAGACGTAAAGAATATGAATGATCTTGATCTTTTCTCTGATGTCAGCAATCCCCTTGACGGGATCGAAGAAGTCATGGCCAGTCATGACTGGTCTTTCGAACGTCCGAATCCGGAAGAACTCATGGTGCAGATCAGAGGGAAGCGCGGCCAGTATCGTATGAGTTTTCTGTGGCAGGAAGAGTACAGCGCCATGCAGTTTTATTGTGAACTGGATCTTGAAATTCCAAAAGACCGCACGGATTTAACCGGCAGGGTTCTACGCGATATCAACGAGTCCTTATGGCTTGGCCATTTTGATGTTCCGCAGGAGAGCCGCACGCCCTATTTCCGGCATACAACCCTTTTTCGCGGCATGACCCACACATCGGGCACGGATCATATTTCAGATCT
>PFTR01000059.1 GCA_002789675.1 Alphaproteobacteria bacterium CG_4_9_14_3_um_filter_47_13
GCATAATTGTTGAAACGGGATTCCACCTTAAAAACGCCGCCAACCTGTCCAACAAAGTAGGACCACCTCTTTCATCACAAATCGCTGTTTTTAAATTCGTGATGAGTGATGGAGTTTTTTATGAGTCGGTTGCAGCTTACATAGTGTAGTCATGAGATAAAAAATGGGCTTTACTTGAGCCACACCTTCCCGGGCGCGAAGGCAGCTAGGGCGGGGTTGCTAAAGACAATCGCCTGTTTATCAACGCCGTTTTCTGGATCATGCGCACGGGCGCGCCATGGCGTGATTTACCGCCGGATCTGAGGCATTGGAGCAATACACATCGGCGGTTTATTCGCATGCGACGGGAGCGCGGGGCGGCAATCAGGAGATGAGCCGTACAAAAGGGGGCTTAACACCAGGATACACCTGGCCGTAGATGCGTCTGATATGCCGCTCCGAATCCATTATTACACAAGGTACCAGAGCGGATTGCACGCAAGCTGGTCGCCTGATAGAAGGGCTGTCGGCAGAATATCTCGTGACTACACTATTTAGGGAGCAGACTGGCTTCCAGACCTTTTTTCGCCTGTAGCAGAACTTCCTGACCGCGGGCAAGCACCATATTCTGCCATGCTTTATCTTCCGGAGCAAACGCAGCGTGCATTTTTGCGCCAGCCTGTTCAAGATACTGTGTATTGTCCGGACATCTGGCATGAACCCAGTTATCAAAAGCAAGCGTCCGCAAAACATCCAGAACAGGCAGCGTGCCAAATTCCAGCGCTGCTGTAGTAATCTGTCTGTTGTCTGCAAGACTGTTGAAGCAGAGTTCTATACAGCCGGAAAGGTCAGCGGATACAGAGGTTCCATCCGCGAGAGAGCGTACGGACTCTCCCCACCATTTTTTTGCCCGTTTTCCTGTTTCGCTCCGGCTGGAGCCGGAGATAATAATTTCGCCATGACCATATGCGCCCAATCCGGTGTGAAGATCAACATGGCCTATAAACCGGGCTTGCGAAGCCTGTTCTTTAACAATATTTCTCCATATCCTGTTTGACCAGACAGATCCATTCCCGCCATAAAACAGACCATCAGGAAAATTATACTGCCCCTGCGTAATGGCGGCCTGAAAATCGGAAACGCCCTTTTCTTCCAGAATACTGACAAGATTTCCCTCAAAATTCTCCCATTTTTCCGGCACAAGCTTCCGGTGCATATATGCCGCAAGATGGTGATCAGCGGGAGGTAATTTGTCCCAGTCTATAAAATTCCGGTTCAGATCAACATTATCTTCATTCACACGACGTAAATTCGCAAAACCATAGGGATTGAGCGCATGAACATAGACCACCGCCATATCTTCCGGCAATGACCCCAAATGTTTATTTGCGATGGTATCTGTTTGTATCGCGGAACCGGCAAAGCCTTCCGCGCCATGCACACCGGATGACACAATCAGGACAGCACGCGCTTTTAAAGAACCAAAACGGACAACATCCACATCAAGTCCCTTGTCTTTATCCAGATGATGTACCTGATGGCATGTAAAAGACTGGCCGGGATGACAGGCGGCCTCCCTGAATTTTTCACGTGCTTCAAAATAGTCTTTACTAAATACCATAGTGAACCTCTATTTTATTTTTACCGGGAAAGAAATTTTCTTTTCCGCTGGCCAAGAGAAAGGCTGGCGCTCATAAGGAAACTTTGTAATTTTAATCCCGTTTGCTGCAATCTCTGTCTCTCCCTTTAAGGTTCCCTTTTTAAAATCTTCGGAAAGCCGGACAAGACCTGCAGTGATAGGGGTTGCTAAAGATCCGGTGACAAACCCTTCCTTATCCGTAAGAGTGGATTCGAAAACACCTGCAATATTATTATTCGGGTCAAATAAAGGCGAGCCACTATCTCCTGTTACAATATCACAATCTGTTCGCATCATGTATTTTTGTGCTTCCGGAGAAATTATGGTGTCAGGATTCTGTGCAGCCGATGGTGAAATGATATGACAAGGAAAATGGCCTGTGAGCCCCTCCCGATCATAACTATAACCCGCCTGATTTAATGTTTTCATCTCTGAATCTGCCGATAAACGAAAATGGGACTCTAGCGAGCCCGCCCCGATCGCACGAACAAAGGCAATATCATAACCATGATTTTCCTTCTTTTCTTCATAAAATTTTCCGGCGGCCGTATCACGGTTTGCCGTCACTTCA
>PFTR01000167.1 GCA_002789675.1 Alphaproteobacteria bacterium CG_4_9_14_3_um_filter_47_13
AAATTATCGAGTAGGAAAGATAAACTATGAGCGATATGACAAAGGAAAATTTTCAAAAAGCTGTTAAAGAAGCTTTGGATGCAGGTATTGACGCGGAACAGGCTGCAGTTGCTCTTGAGCTTACTGCAGCAATCGTCAGGCGCTATGCGGAAGGAACGTCAGCACCGGGTTCTTCTTCAGTAAGGCAGTATATGGTTGACAAGATTGAAGGGCTAAAAAGGTAAGAGAATGGATACGCAAAGTATAAGAATTCGGCTTAAAGCGTTTGATCACAGGGTTCTGGATCAATCGACAGCCGAGATTGTGAATACGGCAAAACGCACAGGAGCGTCTGTACGGGGGCCGGTTCCGTTGCCGACACGGATCGAGCGCTTTACAGTGTTGCGGTCGCCTCATATTGATAAGGGGTCGATGGAGCATTTTGAAATGCGGACTCATAAACGGTTGCTGGATGTTGTTGAACCAACACCGCAAACAATTGATGCGCTGATGAAACTTGATTTGCCAGCAGGCATTGATGTTGAAATTAAAATTATGGAGCAGGCGGCTGCCGCTTAAGAAGGAAACTGGACAATGAGAACGGGCGTTATTGCAAGAAAAGAAGGTATGACCCGCTTTTTTGATGAAGATGGGAAGCATGTTCCTGTCACAATCCTGAAGCTGGATAATTGTCAGGTTGTCGCGGTTTGCGAACAGGACAAACAGGGTTATACAGCCGTACAGCTTGGTGCGGGCGTGGCGAAAGTTAAGCGGACAAGTAAAGCGCAGCGCGGTCATTTTGCCAAAGCAAAAGTTGAGCCAAAGAAAAAAATGGCCGAGTTTCGTGTTGATCCGGAAAACCTGTTAAAAGCCGGGGATGAAATAGGCGCCAACCATTTTGTGGCAGGGCAATATGTCGATGTCACAGGAACGTCCAAGGGCAAGGGCTTTGCAGGCGGCATGAAGCGTCATAATTTTGGCGGGATGCGTGCCAGTCATGGTGTGTCTGTGTCTCACCGTGCGCACGGTTCGACGGGGCAGTGTCAGGATCCCGGTAAGGTATTTAAAGGCAAAAAGATGGCTGGCCAAATGGGAAATGAAACGGTTACAACGCAGAATTTGCAGGTTGTTGCTGTGGATTTGGAAGAAAATCTGGTTTTAATTAAGGGTGCAGTTCCCGGAACCATTAGCGGATGGGTTTTGATTGCCGACTCGATTAAAAAATCTTTACCGGAAGGCGTTCCTTTTCCTGCTGGTTTGAGAGGCGGAAAAGAAGATGTTGCTCCTGTTGTTACGGAAGACGATGTCAAAGATGTTGAAGCCGTTGCAGCAGAGCCAGAAAAAAATGATAAGGCCGAAGAAGAGAAAAAGGACTAAGAACAATGAAAGTCGCGGTTAAAAATATAGAGAACAAGGCAGCCGGTGAAATGACACTGGATGACTCGGTGTTTGGCGTTGAAGTGAAAGATGATGTCATTCATCGTATGGTTCAGTACCAATTGAACAAACGTCGCTCTGGAAATCATAAAGTGAAAACACGGGCTGAGGTGAGCGGCACCGGGAAGAAACCCTGGAAGCAAAAAGGTACGGGCAGGGCACGTGCCGGTGATCTCAAAAGACCGCAGGATGTTGGTGGTGGTGTTTCTTTCGGGCCTGTTGTTTGTGATCACTCTACGAGTTTGCCGAAGAAAATCAGGGCGCTGGCCATGAGAATGGTTCTTTCCAGTAAGGCTGCAGAGGGTAAGCTTGTTATTCTGGATGAGGCCAAGGCAAAAGATCATAAAACGAAACCGATGGCGCTTGCCTTGGGGAATTTTGGTTTTGGTTCTGCCCTGATTGTTGGTGGTAACGAGATTGATGTAAATTTTGTGCGTGCGACAGCAAATATTCCAAAAGTTGACGTATTATCGAGCGTTGGCGCAAATGTTTATGATATACTGCGTCGCGATATGTTGATTCTGACAAAAGATGCTGTCAGTGATCTGACGGAAAGATTGAAGGATTAAAACAATGGCAAAAACAAAAAAAGCAGAAGCGCAAGAATGGATGTATGACATTATCAGCCAGCCGCTTGTGACTGAAAAATCGACACTTGGTTCGCAGCATGGGCAGGTGACATTTCGTGTGCCGCCCACAGCAACGAAGCCGCAGATAAAACTGGCTGTTGAGACATTGTTCGAAGTGAAGGTCAAAGGCGTGAATACCTTGGTTACCAAGGGAAAAACCAAGCGTTTTAAAGGCATTACGGGACGCCGCAGCAATGTTAAAAAGGCAGTTGTGACTTTGGAAGAAGGCCAGACAATTGATGTTGGGGCGGGACTTTAAGCTATGATTGGCGAAAAGGAATTTGATAAGGAAACGGCCAAGATCTTGACGGAGACGTTTAACGCATTGCAAGGAAAGACGTTAACGTTTACAAATAGCGCAGGTAAGAAGAGGGATATTAAAATCATAAACGTACCCTGTTTCATGTTTGCGGTAGGTTATGCAATAGCGCAAGAGGATCTTGATATTGGCAAGGCCTGTGATTATTTGAAAAAAAAGGCCGATTTGGCTCCTGTATCGCAGCATAACGGTTTTTGAAGGAATAAGGAACGAGAGAAAATGGCACTGAAAAAATTTAAACCGAGAACTCCAGGCACGCGCCAGCTGGTCGTTATTGACCGCAGCGAGCTATGGAAGGGCGGGCCGGAAAAAACCTTGACCGAAGGGAAAAGGAAAAAGGGCGGACGCAATAATATGGGGCGTATTACAACACGCCATCAGGGTGGTGGTCATAAACAGCGTTACCGTTTTATTGACTGGAAACGGGACAAAATGGATGTAGAGGGTACGGTCGAACGTGTCGAGTATGATCCGAACCGGACTGCTTTTATTGCTTTGATAAAATATGAAGATGGCGAAATGCGCTATATTGTTGCACCGCAACGTTTGAAAGCTGGAGATAAAGTTATTTCCGGTGATAAGACAGACGTAAAGCCGGGTAATGCCATGCGGATGAAGAATATGCCGGTTGGTACAATTATTCACAATATTGAAATGAAGCCTGGTAAAGGGGCGCAAATGTGCCGGAGTGCCGGAACATATGCCCAGCTTGTTGGCCGGGATCAGGGGTACGCTCAGGTTAAACTGCCTTCGGGGGAGCTGCGTATTGTCCGGCAGGATTGTATGGCAACTGTTGGTGCTGTTTCAAATCCGGACAATATGAACACGAATAAAGGTAAAGCGGGCCGGAGTCGCTGGCTGGGTATTCGTCCAACGGTACGTGGTGTGGCCATGAACCCTGTCGATCACCCGCATGGTGGCGGTGAAGGCCGGACTTCTGGAGGTCGTCATCCGGTTACACCGTGGGGTCGTCCGACAAAAGGTTACAAAACACGTACAAATAAGAAGACGGATCAATATATTATCCGTAGCCGGAAGAAAAAATAAGGAAAGAATGATATGACACGCAGTGTTTGGAAAGGTCCGTTCGTCGAAAGAAGTCTTCTTCAGAAGGTAGAAAAAGTTCGTGCGGGTGGAAGAAACGAGGTTATCAAAACATGGTCACGCCGGAGTACAATCCTGCCGCAGTTTGTTGGTTTGACCTTTGGTGTGTATAACGGCAAAAAATTTATTCCGGTGCTTGTAACCGACCAGATGATTGGACACAAGCTTGGCGAGTTTTCCCCGACCCGTGTTTATAACGGGCATGGCGCAGACAAGAAAGCAGCGAGGGCTTAAACATGGGACAGGCAGCAAACCCGAGACGGGTAAAAGAGAATGAAGCAAGGGCGATGGTGAAAAATATTCGCACAAGTCCTTATAAACTCAATCTTGTGGCGCAGATGATTCGTGGCAAAAATGCCGGTAAAGCGTTGATTGATCTTGAATTCTGTGAAAAACGGATTGCGCAGGATGTAAAGAAGGCTCTACAGGCCGCTGTAGCAAATGCAGAAAATAATCATGGTCTTGATGTGGATCGTTTGATTGTTACTGAAGCGCATGTTGGCAAAAGCATTGTCATGAAACGCTTTCGGGCACGTGCCAGAGGCCGTGCCTCCGGTATCCAGAAATTTTTCAGCCGTCTGACGGTTGTGGTCAGAGAACAAGAGGAAGTTTGATATGGAAAACAGAATGTCCTTACCAATTGTACTGACAAATAAGGAGACCAATCAGAGGGAGTTGGTTGATATATTTACTTTAGGAGCCCGTGGAAAAGGTGATAGCTTAGGTTGTGCGCTAATGATTTGGCAAGGCAGTGAGGCTAAACAAGTTACATATAAAGAAACACCTGAAGAAATTGCAAAGAGTATCTATGAGGCATATAAGAGGACTGGAATTACAGTACTTCCAAAATAAGAAGTTTGATAACAGGAGCTAATAAAATATGGGACATAAGGTCAACCCGATAGGATTTCGCGTAGGTATTAACCGGACATGGGATTCCCGCTGGTTTTCTGATCGGCATTATGCGGATAAGCTGGTGCAGGATTTGAAGTTACGTGAATATGTGAAAGACAGCATGAAGGCTGCCGGAATCAGCAAGGTTATTATTGAGCGCGCAGCGCAAAATACAACAGTGACGGTTTATACAGCACGGCCTGGTGTGATTATTGGAAAAAAAGGCGCGGATATTGAGAAATTACGCCGGACATTGTCCGAAAAAGCGGGGGGCGATGTTTCTTTGAATATTATCGAGATCCGCAAGCCGGAGATGGATGCGCAACTGGTCGCTGAAGGTGTGGCTTTACAGCTTGAGCGTCGTGTATCATTCCGCCGGGCGATGAAGCGGGCTGTGCAATCAACACTTCGTTTGGGCGCAGAAGGAATCAGGATTGCCGTTTCTGGCCGTCTGGGCGGAACGGATATTGCGCGGACTGAATGGTATCGCGAAGGTCGTGTGCCACTGCATACATTGCGCGCCGATCTGGATTATGGTGTTGCTGAAGGTCTGACCACATACGGTATTATTGGTGTGAAGGTCTGGATTTATAAAGGCGAGGTTCTGGAGCATGATCCGATGGCACGTGACAAGCGTATGTCGGATGGTCAGGGCGGAATGCCGCGGAACTAGAACGTGATAAAAGTTACAAGTTAAGAGAGAAAAACAATGTTACAGCCGAAAAAGACAAAGTACAGAAAGCAGCATAAAGGTCGTATTCGCGGTTTGGCGAAAGGTGGCTCTAATCTTGATTTCGGAACATATGGCTTGAAAGCTTTGCAACCGGAACGGATTACGGCGCGTCAGATTGAAGCAGCACGGCGGGCATTAACACGCCATATGAAAAGACAGGGTAAAGTGTTTATCCGCATTTTTCCTGATGTGCCTGTTTCTAAAAAACCGCTTGAGGTTCGTCAGGGTAAGGGGAAAGGCTCGGTTGAATATTGGGCAGCCCGTGTAGAGCCCGGCAGGATTCTGTTTGAGCTGGACGGTGTCAGTGAAGTGATTGCGCGGCAGGCTCTGTCTTTAGCCGCAGCAAAATTACCGATCAAAACAAAATTTATTGTTCGTGTCGGTGCGTAGGCAAAAAGGATTTAAGGAGTAAGATCAATGAAGGCAGAAGAGTTAAAAGGGAAAACCTCGGATGAGTTGCACAAAACGCTGCTGGATCTGAAAAAAAAGCAGTTTAACCTGCGTGTTCAGTTGTCTCAGGGACAGCTTGAAAATACTGTGCAAATTCGTACGGTACGCCGGACAATTGCCCGTGTAAAAACATTTATAGGTCAACAGATGGGCGGGGATATTGCGAATGCGCCTGTCAAAGCACCGAAAAAAGCAGTTAGCAGGGCAAAGCCTGCGGCTGCTAAAAAGACAAAGACAGTCGATGCTAAAAAATCTGAAGACAAGACCGCTTAGAGGACAGGAGTTAAAAGAATGCCAAAACGGATTTTGGAAGGTGATGTTGTTAGTGATAAAATGGACAAGACAGTAACAGTTCTTGTCGAGCGTCGCTATCGTCATCCTGTATATAAAAAATATGTCAAGCGTACCGATAAATATGCGGCGCATGATGAGACAAATTCTTTTGTCGTGGGAGACCGCGTACAGATTGAAGAGTGTAAACCACTTTCCAAACGCAAGAGCTGGGTAGTGATTACAACGCCCGCCCCCGGTACGGCACGGATCAGAGTTCAGACGCAGAAAGCTGTGACCGAGAAAAAGATGCCGATAAAAAAAGAAGCTGCTAAAAAAGCTGATGTAAAGGAAAAAGCGCCTAAAGCGGAAGCGAAGAAAGCAGTTGCAAAGAAAACAGTGAAAAAAGAGACATCCAAAAAGAAGGATGAAAGCAGATGATTCAGGTAGAAACAAGATTAGATGTTGCTGATAACAGCGGTGCACGCAGTGTACAGTGTATCAAGGTGCTGGGTGGATCCCATCGTCGTTATGCGCGGATTGGGGATGTGATTAAGGTGTCCGTTAAGGAAGCTATTCCGCGTGGCAAGGTAAAAAAAGGTCAGGTTTTGAGCGCTGTAATCGTTCGTACAGCGCAGGCTCTGACCCGCAGTGATGGAACAGCAATCCGCTTTGATACGAACGCCTGTGTTTTGATTAGTGCAAATAATGAGCCAATTGGCACCAGGATTTTTGGACCTGTAACCCGTGAGCTGCGTCGCAAGAATTTTATGAAGATTATTTCTCTTGCACCAGAAGTTTTGTAAGGAGGGTGACATGACAGACAAGATAAAATTGAAGATTAAAAAAGGTGATACAGTCATTGTTCTTACAGGCAAGGACAAGGGTGTCAAAGGCGAGATTTTGCAAACAATGCCACAGGAAAGACGTGTTCTTGTTCAAGGCGTGAATATTGCAAAAAAACATCGCAAACCGACACAGGCCAATCCGAATGGTGGGATTGAGAGCATTGAAAAGACAATTCATATCTCTAATGTCGCGCTGCTTGATCCGAAAGAGGACAAGCCAACCCGGATTGGTTATAAAACATTAAAGGATGGCAAGAAGGTCCGCGTGGCAAAACGCTCGGGCGAAACAATAGAATAAGAGGAAGCAAAGCGATGCAACCGCGTTTTAAAGAGAGATACGAAAAAGAGTTAAAAAAGCGCATGACTGAAAAGTTTGGCTATAAGAATAGTCATGCTGTTCCGCGTCTTGACAAGATTGTCATTAATATGGGTGTTGGTGAGGCAGCCCAGAACAAGGGGCTGATTGAAGGCGCTGTAAAAGATTTGACGTTGATCGCCGGGCAGAAGCCAATTGTTATTAAATCCAGAGTGGCGAACGCTTCTTTTAAGTTGCGTAAGGATATGCCGATTGGTGTGAAGGTAACATTGCGCCGTGAGCGGATGTACGAATTTCTGGATCGGCTGGTTACAATTACACTGCCGCGAGTTCGTGATTTTCGTGGCATTAATGGTAAGTCTTTTGATGGACGGGGTAATTATGCACTGGGTATTAAAGAGCAGATTGTTTTCCCTGAGATAGACTATGACAAGGTTGATAAAGTACGGGGTATGGATATTGTGATCTGTACAACGGCAAAGACAGATGAAGAAGCGAAAGAACTTTTGCGCGGCTTTGATCTGCCGTTCAAGAATTAAGGAAAGGAAATAGCATGGCGAAAACCAGTGCAGTAAACAGAGATCTGAAACGTCGCAAGTTGACAAAAAAACATGCCAACAAACGCGCGGCGTTGAAAGCTGTAATATATAATCGGGAAGCCCCGATGGAGGAACGTTTTCAGGCGACATTACAGCTTGCTGAATTGCCACGTAACTCGTCAAAAATTCGGATTCGCAACCGTTGTGCGCTTTCCGGTCGTCCACGCGCCTTCCACCGGAAGTTCCGGTTGTCGCGTATTGCAATCAGAGACTTGGCCTCACGTGGGGAGCTTCCCGGCGTGACGAAGGCTAGTTGGTAATTTATTAGGAGGATATCGCAAAATGACCATGAGTGATCCCCTTGGCGACATGTTAACCCGGATTAGAAACGGCTTACATGCAGGCAAGACAAAAATCAGAGTGCCGGCTTCCAAACACAAGGCGTCCGTGCTGGATGTATTAGTGAGTGGCGGTTACATTCGCGGCTATAATATTATTGATCTCGGAAATAACAAAACAGAAATCGAGATTGAAGCAAAATATGATACCGGAGAGCCGGTTATCCGTGAAATCAAGCGGATTTCCAAACCGGGTCGCCGTGTGTATTACGCTGCAAATGATGTGCCGCGTTTTTATAACGGTCTTGGTGTTACAATTGTTTCCACGTCCAGAGGCGTTATGGCCGATCATGAGGCGCGTGAGCAAAATGTGGGTGGTGAAATCCTGTGTCAGGTATTTTAGTATCAGGACTTTTAAGAGGATAAGAATATGTCACGACTAGCAAGAAACCCGATAGCCATTCCCGGCGGTGTTACCGTCGATGTAAATGGTCAGGATGTTAAGGTAAAGGGCTCGAAAGGAGAGTTATCTCTGACGGTGCATGATGAAGTGGTTGTTAAGCTTGAAGAAGGCGAATCAGGTAAACAGGTTAAACTTGATCCGCGTTCGAATAGTCGTACAGCCCGTGCCTTGTGGGGAACAATGTGGGCGCAGATCCGTAACAGGATCAAAGGTGTCAGTGAGGGCTATGTCCGGAAGCTTGAAATTCAAGGGGTTGGATATCGTGCGAATCTGCAGGGTTCTAATCTTGTCCTTCAGCTTGGTTATAGCCATGATGTCCATTATCCTGTTCCGGAAGGAATTAAGATTGAAGTTGAAAAGCAGACAGCAATTTCAATTTCAGGAATTGATAAGGAACTGGTTGGCGCTGTTGCAGCAAAAATCAAATCGTTCCGTCCGCCAGAGCCTTATAAAGGCAAAGGTATTCGTTATGAAGGACAGTTTGTCCTGCGTAAGGAAGGCAAGAAAAAATAACTAAATGTTTTTTACTGTTGTTCAGAGGAGTATTTCTACTGTAGAGCAGGGAATTTAAAAAGAAAAAGCGAGTATGTTCCGGTTGATTCAGGAGTGACGAAAGAGAAAGAAAATGACACAGAAACTAAGTGCGACACAGCGCAGAAATTTCAGAACGCGCAATAAGCTCAAGCGTATTAACATTATGCAGAATGCCGTGCGTGAGATACGCCCCCGTTTGTCCGTTCATCGTACCGGGAAGCAGATTTATGCCCAGATCATTGATGATGTCAAAGGGATTACTTTGGCATCCGCGTCTTCCCTTGACAAGGAATTGAAGCTGGAAAAGGGCGGTGATAAAGATGCTGCACAAAAAGTTGGTAAACTCGTTGCCGCACGCGGAAAAAAAGCGGGTGTAAAAAAAGTACAGTTCGATCGTGGAAGTTTCATTTATCATGGCCGGGTGAAAGCACTGGCCGAAGGTGCCCGCGAAGGCGGACTTGAATTTTAAGGAAGGGTTTTTATAATGGCAAGAAATTCAGAACAACGGGAACGTGGTGAAGAGAGCGAACTGCTTGAGCGTCTCGTCGGCATTAACCGTGTCGCCAAAGTGGTTAAAGGGGGACGGCGCTTCGGTTTTGCGGCTCTGATGGTGGTTGGTGACGGAAAAGGCCGCGTTGGTTTTGGAACCGGTAAAGCGCGGGAGGTTCCCGAAGCTGTGCGCAAAGCAACAGAGCAGGCAAAACGTACAATGATTCGCGTTCCCTTGCGGGAGGCTCGGACATTGCACCATGATATTATGGGGCATCACGGTGCAGGAAAAGTTTTTCTTCGTTCTGCCGAACCTGGTACAGGGATTATCGCCGGTGGCCCGATGAGGGCTGTTTTTGAGGCATTGGGTATTCAGGATGTCGTTGCCAAAACAATTGGTTCTGGAAACCCGCACTCGATGATTAATGCGACTTTCGATGCTTTGAAAAATCTACAAAGCCCACGGCAGGTTGCTGGTCGGCGCGGTAAAAAAGTCAGTGATATTGTGGCAAGTCGCGAGATGACAAGTCCTTCACAGGAAGACCAGAATCAGGAAGACGAGGAATAATATTATGGCTGATATAAAAGAAACTAAGACGGCAGCGGTAAAAAAGGCTCCTAAAAAGACTGCGGTTAAGAAGGTTGCAGAAAAAAAATCTGTTAAAAAATCATCGGGTAAAACTGTAAGAGTAACGCAGACAGGGAGTGCTATTGGCCGCGAGTCTTCTCAGCGTGCGACATTAATCGGTCTTGGACTGAATAAAATGCACCGTACAAGTGAATTGGAAGATACCCCGTCCGTACGTGGCATGATTAATAAAGTAAAGCATCTGGTACGCGTGGAAAACGCGGCCTGACATTAAAGGGTTAAAACAATGAAATTGAATGAATTAAAACCAAAAGACGGCTCTGCTAAAAAGAAAATACGTGTAGGCCGTGGCATTGGTTCCGGTAAGGGCAAGACATCCGGTAAAGGGCAAAAAGGCCAGAAATCCCGCAGCGGTGTTGCGATCAAGGGTTTCGAAGGTGGACAGATGCCTTTGCATATGCGGATGCCAAAGCGTGGTTTCAATAACCCTTTTGCCCGTCAATTGGTTACGGTAAGCCTTGCGCGTCTTCAGGAAGCGATTGATACGAAAAAAATTGATCCAAAAGCTGTGATTGATGAGGATATGCTGGTTCAGGCTAAAGTGATTCGCCGTAAAAGAGATGGTGTGCGTTTGCTTGGAAATGGTGATCTAAAAACAAAAATTGATATGAAACTGACTGGTGGCGCTACAAAATCGGCGATTTCTGCTGTTGAAAAAGCTGGTGGCAAAATAGAAATTGTGGAGCCTTCTAAAAAAGTTGCCAAAGCAAAATCTGAAAAAGCAGCGGTTAAAAAAGAGGTGAAAAAACCTGCCGCCAAGAAAAAAGCGACCATAAAGAAAGCAGACGCATAAAGCATTACTTATTGGTTCAAAAATTTAAAAGCCCGCTTTCTAGCGGGCTTTTAATTGCTTCCGGAAGTGATTTGTAAGGTTTTTTAAAAGAGCGCTTGCAGGAGCGCTTCGTTTTCTCTATCTATTCTTGAGTCACAAATTTTATTTTTGAGGATATTATTTATGGTTTCTGCCGTAGAACAACTGGCAAAAAATGCCAATCTGGGAGCGCTTGCCAAGGCAACGGAGCTGAAGCAGCGGCTTTTATTCGTACTGGGGGCGTTGCTGGTCTATCGTCTGGGGACATATATTCCGGTGCCGGGGATTGATCCTGTTGTCTGGGGCGAGATTTTTTCGCAAAAAGGTGGCGGTATTCTGGATATGTTTAATATGTTCTCTGGTGGCGCATTGCAACGTATGACGATTTTTGCGCTCAATATTATGCCTTATATCTCGGCCTCGATTATTATGCAGCTTGCCACGTCAATGTCACCGCGCCTTGAAGCACTGAAAAAAGAGGGCGAGACAGGGCGGATGAAGATTAATCAATACACACGCTATTTTACGGTGTTGCTCGCAACGGTGCAGGCATACGGGCTGGCGGTTGGTCTTGAGAGTCTGCAAGGGTCTACAGGGTCTGCCGTCATTGATCCGGGGTTGTTCTTCAGAGTATCAACAGTAGTTACAATTGTAGGCGGCACGGTATTCCTGATGTGGCTGGGGGAGCAGATCACCCAGCGTGGTGTTGGCAACGGGATTTCCCTGATTATTTTTGCCGGCATTGTGGCGGGATTGCCCCGTGCTGTCGCCAGTACACTGGAGCTCGGGCGGCAGGGACAGTTTAATTTTCTGGAACTTCTTTTTTTGGCGGCGATGGTTGTTGGTGTTATTGTCCTGATTGTCTTTATTGAACGGGCGCAGCGCCGTGTTGTTGTGCAGTATCCGAAGCGGCAGGTCGGAAACCGCATGTTTATGGGGGATCAGAACTTCCTTCCGCTGAAATTGAATACGTCCGGTGTAATTCCGCCGATTTTTGCATCGTCATTATTGTTGTTGCCCTTGACGATTGTTGGTTTTAGCGGTCTGAGTGGTGGCGAGATGACATCGGGTATTGCGCGGCTTTTACAACATGGGGAACCGCTTTATATGTTCCTGTATGGTGGTCTGATTATGTTTTTCTGCTTTTTTTATACAGCGGTTGTATTTAACCCGCAGGAAAACTCCGATATGCTCAAACGCTATGGCGGCTTTGTTCCCGGGATTCGTCCGGGGAAACCTACGGCAGAATATCTGGATTATGTTCTGACGCGGATTACAACGATAGGGGCGGTGTATCTTGTATTTATCTGTTTGCTCCCTGAATTTTTGCTGGTACGCTCGGGAATGCCGTTTTATCTGGGCGGGACGAGTCTTCTGATTGTTGTCACGGTGACACTGGATACCGTGGCGCAAATCCACTCGCATCTGATTGCCCATCAATATGAAGGGCTGATTAAAAAGTCAAAATTAAGGGGAAGGAAGCGATGAATATTATTTTCTTTGGTCCGCCTGCTGCCGGCAAAGGAACACAGGCAAAAATTATTCAGGATAAATACGGCCTGCAACAAATCTCTACAGGTGATATGTTGCGCGAAGAGGCGGCTTCTGGTTCGACTCTGGGGAAAAAAGCACAGGAAATAATGGATATGGGGCTGCTGGTATCCGATGAGGTTATCATTGAAATGATAGCAAAACGGATTGACTCTCCTGATTGTGCCAAAGGTGTAATCTTTGACGGATTTCCACGGACACTGGCGCAGGCGCAGGCGCTTGATAAAATGCTTGCGGCACGTGGCAAAGCCATTGATATTATCATGGAGCTTGATGTCGATCAGGACAAATTGGTGCAGCGTAGGGAAAAACGCCAGCAGGAAGAAGGCCGCAGTGATGATAATGCGGATGCCTTTAAAAAGCGGCTCCAGCAATATAATGATTATGCAGCAGTAGTTCTTCCTTATTATAAAAATAAAGGTGCTGTTCCAAAAATTGACGGTAATAAAAATGTCGAACAGGTCACAGACCAGATCGAGGTCATCCTGCGGGGAAAGGACTCTGCCCCGCGCGCCTTTTGCTGCGGGGTTTAGAACCAAAGTTCTAATAAATTTTACCCTGTTTTTTGTAGAATTACTGCGCAGGCAGGAATCCGGTGATGTTTTCACTCTAAAATCATCATGGAAGATACGATTTATGTTGACGCAGACCGCAGAATTCATATAATGCGGCTTCTCTTTAGAAGAGAAATGTCTTTACTTTGCCGCCTTTCCCGAAACGGGTGCTATAGGTAGAGTAAAGATTTTGTATTAACTGGTATACAAACCGGCTCGGAGCAAGCTTAACGCGCGGATCCGATTACGGCTTGGCCTTCGGGGACTTCGGTTGCAAGACCGTAGAAGCCGAGCGAGAAACTGGAGAAAAAATATGGCTCGTATTGCAGGCGTGAACGTTCCTGACAATAAGCGCGCAGTAATTGCGCTGACTTATATTCACGGTATCGGACGCACATTTTCACGTAAAATTCTGGATGCTGTTGGCATTGATCATAATCGTCGTATGAACGATGTGTCCGAAGATGAACTGAACCTGATTCGTAAAGAAATCGAATCCGGTCAATATGTCATTGAAGGTGACTTGCGCCGGATAGTGTCCCTGAATATCAAAAGATTGATGGATATGCGGTCTTATCGCGGTTTGCGTCATCGTGCGCATCTTCCTGTGCGCGGACAAAGGACAAAAACCAATGCCCGTACACGCAAGGGTCCCGCCAAGCCGATTGCCGGCAAGAAAATGGTTACGAAGTAAAGGATAGATGTTATGGCTAAACCAGCAGTCAAGAAAAAAGTTAAAAAGAACATTACAGCCGGCATCGTTCATGTGAATGCCACGTTTAATAATACAATCGTTACCATAACGGATGCACAGGGGAATACGGTTTCCTGGTCATCTGCTGGAATGATGGGTTTTAAAGGCTCGCGGAAATCAACGCCTTATGCCGCTGGCATGGCCGCAGAGGATGCCGGACGCAAGGCGCAGGAACACGGGATGAAAGAACTTGATGTTCTGGTCAAGGGTCCCGGTTCAGGTCGTGAATCGGCATTGCGTTCCCTGCAATCAATTGGTTATACAATCAAATCGATTCAGGATATTACGCCGGTGCCGCATAATGGATGCCGTCCGCCCAAGCGTAGAAGAGTTTAAATAACGTCATTGATATATCATTCATTGTGATTAGAAACGCTGTTACAAGCGGATCACAAAAACCTGAAGGAGAGAGAAATTGATACAGAAAAACTGGCAGGAACTGATTAAACCGGAAAAAATTGAAATCGGCCATGGTGCTGATCCTAAAATTACAGGCAAAATCGTTGCCGAACCGTTGGAGCGTGGTTTTGGTCTGACACTTGGTAATGCGTTGCGCCGTATTCTGCTTTCTTCGCTGCAAGGCGCAGCGGTGACAGCGGTACAGATTGAAGGTGTTCTTCACGAATTTTCTTCAATTGAAGGTGTGCGCGAGGATGTTACCGATATCGTTTTGAACATTAAAGCCATTGCTGTGCGCATGCATGTGGAAGGCCCCAAGAAAATGCGTCTTCATGCTGAAGGTCCTTGTGAAGTCACGGCCGGAATGATTGAAGCCGGAGCGGATATCGAGATTATGAATCCCGAGCTTGTACTTTGTACGTTGGATAAAGGCGCAAAACTTAACATGGAAATGACAGTGAATACAGGCAAGGGCTACCGTCCTGCCTCTTATAACCGTCCTGAAGAAGCACCTGTCGGCCTTATTCCGGTTGATAGTGTCTTTTCACCCGTGCGTAAAGTGACATATAATGTTGAAGATACCCGCGTGGGTCAGATTACAGACTATGATAAACTTGATCTGTATGTTGAAACCAATGGTGTGATTTCTCCGGAAGATGCCGTTGCTTACGCTTCACGTATTTTGCAGGATCAACTACAGGTCTTCATTAATTTTGAAGAACCAAAAGAAGCGCCCGAGAAGAAAGAAGAAGAAGATCTTCCTTTCAATAAAAATTTGCTGCGTAAAGTGGACGAACTCGAGTTATCCGTTCGCTCTGCCAATTGCCTGAAAAACGATAATATTGTTTATATCGGCGATTTGGTACAGAAAAGCGAGAGCGATATGCTCCGCACACCGAATTTTGGCCGTAAATCGCTGAACGAGATCAAAGAGGTTCTCACGGTGATGGGGCTTCATCTGGGTATGCAGGTTGAAGGCTGGCCGCCAGAAAATATTGAAGATCTGGCTAGAAAGCTTGATGATCCATATTAATCTGAATCAATAAAGGACATGGTGTCCTGCTTCTGCCTCGAATGTATTGTCATCTTGGCAGAAAATGAAATGGTTCTCATACGTGAGGCCGCAGATAAGTCGCAACGCTGCGATGGAAAAGGAAGACTATTATGAAACACCGTATTAAACAGCGGAAACTGAACCGTACCTCGCAGCACCGTAAAGCAATGCTGGCCAATATGGCTGCGGCTTTAATCAAGCATGAACAGATTGTTACGACATTGCCAAAAGCCAAAGAGTTGCGGCCTGTTGTTGAAAAGCTTATTACGCTGGGCAAGAAAGCCAAAGCCAAACCGGAAAGCGCTCTGGCTAATCGCCGCCGTGCAATCTCGGTCATGCGTGACGTTACGCAGGCCAAGAAACTCTTTGATGTTCTGGCCGATCGTTATAAGGATCGTCAGGGTGGATATTGCCGTGTTCTAAAAGCCGGTTTCCGCTACGGTGATGCCGCGCCAATGGCTGTGATCGAATTGGTTGACCGTGATGTTTCTGCCAAAGGTCTTGACAGCGGCCCGCTTCCGGAAGGCGGCGAATTCGAAACCCCTGATTTCGCCAATATGAAACAGGCACAGGGATAGGTCTTATAAAAATAAATAATTTTAAAAAGGCAGTCTTTGAGCTGCCTTTTTTGCATTCTGGATGATAGAGTTATTTATGATGAATAGCTGCCAAAATTCTATGAAAGGTATTCTTTTTGCCGTAGTGGGTTTTGCCTGTTTTTCAACCGGTGATGTTGTGGCAAAAATATTGGCGATGCAGGGTTATGCGGCAACACAGATTTCCTGTTTCTATGCTTTCTGCGCGATTATCGGGCTGCTGATTTTTTCAAAGCCACTCGGCGGTTTAAGAAAAACGATAAAGACAAAAGAAAAAAAGCTTCATTTGTTGCGTGCGCTTCTTTCTGCTCCAACGCAGGCGCTGAATTTTTATGCGTTCTCGCAGATTCCTTTGGCCAATGCCTATGCCGTTATATTTCTGGCGCCGTTTCTAACGGCCGTTTTTGCCATACCTCTGCTGCAGGAAAAGGTGTCCCGCACGGGATGGGCGGTGATTCTAACAGGCTTTCTAGGTGTTATGATCGCTGTGCGTCCTGATCTGAACGGGTTTTCCCTGCCTGTGATTGCTGTTCTGATAACGGCTGTCTTTACGGCCTTGCGCAATATCCTCGTGCGGAAAATGGGTCATCGGGAAACACCCCTGTCCCTTGCGATTTATCCAGCTACCGCCATTTTTCTTGCAACATTGATTCCGGCAGTCCAGCATTACCAGCCGATGGGACTCGGTATGTTATCCTTTGTTTTTGTCGGCGGATTATTATTCGGGGCAGGGCTTCTTCTTACCTCTTTGGCTTTTCGGCAGGCTGCCGCTTTTATTATCGCGCCACTCCATTACAGCCAGATTCTCTGGGGTGTCATACTGGGTCTTGTATTTTTTAGTGATTTGCCCGATATTTGGACGATAGGCGGTATGATTCTGATTGTGGGTAGCGGCCTTTATCTGATTTTTGAGCAAAGAAAGTAATAGAGCGATGTTGGAGTGGATTTTTGATCCGGCGATATGGGCGAGTTTTGTGACTTTAAGCGTTCTGGAAATCGTTCTGGGCATTGATAATATTATTTTTCTCTCCATCATTACGTCAGCGCTGCCGCGTGAAAAACAGCCCTTTGCCCGTTTTCTGGGACTGAGTCTTGCCCTTGTCATGCGTGTTGCTCTACTTTCTTGTATTGTATGGCTGGAGCGTCTTGATACGACCTTGTTCAGTGTAATGGATCAGGATATTTCATGGCGTGATCTCGTTCTGGTTGGCGGCGGCCTGTTTCTTCTTTATAAAGCCACGGTGGAAATCCATCATGATGTGGAAGCCAAAGAAGAAGTACAGATTAAACCTAAAACCAGTATAATGACGATGGTTGTCATGCAAATTGTTGCTATTGATCTTGTATTCTCGCTGGATTCTATTTTTACCGCTGTTGGTGTGGCCGATCATTTGCCTGTAATGGTGGCGGCGGTTGTACTGGCGATTCTGGTTATGATGTTCGCAGCAGATCCGGTCAGTAATTTTGTACAGGCACATCCGACCATTAAAATGCTTGCGCTAAGCTTCCTGCTTTTGGTGGGAATGATGCTTGTGGCGGATGGCCTCGGGATGCATGTTCCGCGTGGCTATCTGTATTTTGCGATCTGTTTCTCGCTCGGAGTGGAAACCCTTAACCAGCTTGCTGATAAACGCCGTAAAGCAAAGCGTGAACTGTCATAAAAATGTTATATATTTTTAAACACGGAGAAACGAAGATTAAAAGTTTACTATCCCCCGGATCTCTGTTTCTCCGTGTAAATCTTTATAGAACTATTTCTGACTGCGGATTTTTTGCCAGTATTCAAGCCGTTTGTTGATCTCGCGTTCAAAGCCGCGTTCTGGTGGATTATAGAATTGCGGTCTTTTCATGTCGTCGGGGAAATAATTCTGGCCGGAAAACCCTGTGTCTGTATCATGGTCATATTCATACCCTGTGCCGTAGCCTTCCTGCTTCATCAGATTTGTTGGTGCATTGAGGATATGTTTTGGAGGCATCAGAGAGCCTGTTTCCTCTGCGCTTTTTTGCGCCTTACCATAGGCCTTGTAAACAGCATTGGATTTTGGCGCTGTTGCAAGATAAACCAGCGCCTGCGCTAGTGCCAGTTCGCCTTCGGGACTTCCGAGCCGTTCATAGGTGTCCCATGCGGCAATGCAGAGCGGCAAGGCCTGCGGATCAGCAAGACCGATATCCTCGCTTGCCATTCTTGTGAGGCGGCGGGCAATAAAACGCGGATCTTCTCCCCCTGCCAGCATTCTTGCAAACCAGTATAAAGCGGCATCAGCATCGGAGCCCCGCACGGATTTATGCAGGGCGCTGATAAGATTATAATGCCCGTCATCTTTTTTATCGTAAAGCGGAGCACGTCGGTTCACAAGTTTGGTCAAGGACGCAGTGTCCAGTTCCTGATCCTGCGCCAGAATTTGCGCCGCCATGGTTAGTAAATAACGTCCGTCCCCATCAGCCATGGCTTTTAAAGACATCCGGGCGTCATCGGTAAGATTCAAGGCTTTCCCGCATTCCTCTTCAGCACGTCTTAACAGCAGTTCCAGTGCCGGATCATCCAGTCGTTTGAGAACAAAAACCTGACAACGGGAGAGCAGCGCGGCATTGAGTTCAAATGACGGGTTTTCCGTGGTTGCGCCGATCAGGATAATCGTGCCATCTTCAACAACAGGCAAAAAGGCATCTTGCTGTGATTTATTAAAGCGGTGGATTTCATCAACAAAAAGGAGCGTTCCCTTACCATTCTGCCGTCGTATTCGGGCACTTTCGAAAACTTTTTTTAAATCCCCCACGCCAGAAAAAATAGCGGAAATTTGCTCGAAATGTAGAGAGGTATGGGTGGCCAGTATTCGTGCTAATGTTGTTTTGCCACAACCCGGCGGCCCCCAGAGAATCATGGAAAGCATCTGACCTGCATGAGCCATTTTATAGATTGTTCCATGTGTCCCGGTCAGGTGCTCCTGACCGGCAATATCTTCTAGCATACGGGGTCGCAAGCGATCTGCCAGAGGCCGCGATTGTTTCAAATCCTGCTCTTTTGTCATAAATAAATCGGTCATTTTTTATTTATTATATCAGGACAAAAACGCGCAGTGATATGCTTATATGGGTTTATGATACAGATATTTTAAATATTCTGTGTTTATTTGTTTCTTTATGACCTCAGTAAAGAGGGTGTTATTTATCCGTTTCCACGAATCTGTGTGAGCAGGTTACTGACAGCTTTTTCAAGGCTGCCGGATAGTCCGGCAATATCATCGGCGGAAGTTTTGAGCATTTGGGAGGCTAGTCCTGTTTCCCCTGCTGCGGCCTGCACATTGCCGATGATGCTGGCAACTTGACGCGCCGCATCGGAGACTTCGGAGATGTTACGGGTGATCTCGGCAATAACAGAATTCTGTTCTTCCACAGCACTTGCTGTTCCTGTTGATGCCTGATCAATATCAGAAATATTCTTGATAATCTCCTGCATGGCCTGTACAGAATCCTGTGTCGCGTTTTGGATTTCCGTGATTCTGGTTTCGATTTCTTCTGTTTTCTTTGCGGTTTCATTGGCCAGTTTTTTGACTTCGTCTGCCACAACGGAAAAGCCTTTCCCTGCTTCTCCTGCACGGGCAGCTTCAATTGTTGCGTTCAGTGCAAGAAGATTGGTTTGTTCGGCAATATCTTTAATTGCAACAACAACTTCGCCGATATTTTCAACCAGCCCATTCAGTTCATCAACTTTTTTACTTGTATTTTTGGCGCTGCTGGAAGCCATATTGGCTTTAGAAGCAACATCGGAAATCTGTTTGGATATTTCCTGTGCGCTGGCGGTCATTTCTTCTGTCGCAGAAGCCACCGTTGCCGCATTGGCACTGGTTTCTTCCGAAGCAGCTGCAACCGAAGTGCTGGAAGATTGTGTCTGACTTGCCGTTTCTTCCATATTTTTAGCTGCATCCTGAAGTTTGTCGGCCGCTTCGGCAAGATTTTTAATCGTACCACCAACCTGCGCATCAAACTGATCCGCCATTTCATTCATAATGCGCTTTTTCTCCTGTATAGCACGTCCTTCGGTAAGTTTTTGATCTTCCCGTAATCGCTCGGCTTCAAGACCATTTTCTTTAAATACCTGTACGGATGCTGCCATTTCTCCGATTTCATCGCTGCGCTCCGTTCCCGGAATTTCAATATTAAAATTGTTTTTTGCCAGCTCGTTCATCGCTGCTGACATCTGTGTGATTGGCTGCGATATTTTCCGGGAAGAAAATAAAGAGATCAGAATAATTCCGACAAGAACCCCCATCGTTGAAAAGAGAGCAAAATTTTTCATCTGTTTGATAGGTGCCATAACTTCTGACTCGTCAATTTCGGCCAGAATGGCCCAGCTCGTACCATGAAAATTGATCGGTCCGTAAGCAGAGACAACAGGAATGCCCCGATAATCCAGAACGGTTTCAACGCCCTGTTTACCTTCAAGTGCCAGATCAACAGTCCGTCCCGGAACTTTTGTTTTCAGAATGGTTGATTCTTTGGAAAATCTGGAATCGCTTCTCATCAGATGATCCTGACCAACAATATAGGTCTCACCGGATTCTCCCATTCCTGCAGACATTTGCATCACATTATTAATGCGTGCAATGGGCATTTGAAAGGCAAGTACACCTGCCAGACGACCGTTTTCTAGAATAGGCTGGGCAATAAAGCTTGCGGCTATGCCACCACTTGGTGCATAAGGGCTGAAATCAAAAAATACCTGATATCCGTCTTGCGGATGATCCCGTGCATCGCGGAATGCAAGACCAAGGGCGCTATCTTTCCATTGTCCGGTATTCAGGTTCGTGGCGAAATCAAGCTCCTTGAAAACCGTATAAACAAGATTGCCGTTCGTATCGAACAGAAAAATATCATAATAGTCGCGCTGGCGCAGAAAATGACGAAACCACGGATGGTATTTGGCATGCATCTGGCTGTAAAGGGAGTCATCAGGTGCGGTATCCAGATTTTCTTTTTGTCCCGCAGGATTTGGATTGTTATCAATATAAAGTTTGTGTAACTGCTCAGTCTGGTTACCGCTAATGCCAATCTCATTCCATCCTGTTGTAAAATCCGATAAGGCCTGACGAACATAGTCGTTGGCGGCTAAAGACGATAAATCCTGCTCGATTGATTGAAGATAATTTTCTAAGGATCCCACACGTGAAGCCTGAAGGGCAACCAGTTTATCTTGCGCGGCTATCATTCCTGCCTTCGAGGCTTTGGACACTGTAATAAAACCGGTAATGCCCGCAGAAAGGATGGCAAGGCATGTAATTAAAATAGGGAGCTTCTGGGATATCTTCAGTTTACAGGGATTCATAACAGTGTACTCCTTCATTTTAAAGTTAAAATGGGTGTCTTTATTTATCAGAAAGAGAGAAATCAGGTATTAAAAACTTCTGGAAACGCCAAAAATGATGCGACTGGCGCAGCCATCGGCACATTCTTGAGGTTCATCGAGATTGGTATCAACATATTGTAAAGACAAGTCAAAACTTTCCAGATTATAACCAAGACCAACAGACCAGTCTGTGTAATCCGGCACTCCGAAAGAGGCATTATCTTGAATAGCTTGATGGCCGACATGGGCCGATAATGTAAAGTCTGCAGGCAGGGGCACTTCCATCCCCAGAGCATAATATTGCGAATTATCGCTGCTGCCAAAATAATCGGGAGAATAGTTCACCGAAGCCGAGATGGAAAGAACGTCAAAATCATATCCCAGAGCGAGATAGGCTTCGTAGAAATCATAATCAAGAGAGCTGTCTGCACCCGGATAAGCGTAATAAATGGCTCCGATATCATAGGTCAGTTGATCAATGGATCCTTCATAACCACCATATATATCAATTTCAACACTGGCTTCATCACCATCATTAAAATCTACGTTCGAGCCCCAGATGCCAGCATGAAATCCAGTGCTGTGCGAAAGGTCAAACCCGCCCTGAAGGGCAATATGCTCATCAGACTGCGCTATTCCCCGAAAGGAGTATTCGGTAACGAATCCAACATTCGCCGAAATCTCGATATCGGATTTTGCCATATCAGCGTGTGCAGAAAGAGGGAGGCATATTAACGAAGCTATACAGAGGGAGGCATATTAACGAAGCTATACAGAGTATCTGAGAAATTATTTCTTTTTTCATGTAAGTTTTCTCTAAGATTAGAAAGAGCTATTTAAAGAGTATATCAAATGAAACTTAAAAAGCACTGCTTTTTTTAAAAAAGTATGGTGCATATTTTTTAGATATTTTTTGGGTATTGTGAGATATGATTTATTTATACTGAGATAGAATGACAATACCCTTGATAGGTCATTTCAAGACCTTTCTTCAAAGGTGTCCGGCTTTGCCAGCCGAGAGCTTTTATTCTGCTGTTATCCATGAGTTTGCGTGGCGTGCCATCCGGTTTTTCTTCGTTGTAAACAAGCGTTCCCTGAAAACCGATAATGCGTGCCATCATACGGGCAAGGGCGGCAATGCTTATCTCGTTACCACTGCCGATATTGATATGGGATTCTTCGTCATAATTCTCGAGTAGAAAGACCAGCGCCTCGGCCAGATCGTCAATATAGAGAAACTCCCGTAATGGTGTGCCGCTTCCCCAGATTTCTACCTGATCCTGCTGCTGCTCTTTTGCCTGATGCAGTTTCATCATCAATGCAGGAATAACATGGGATGTGTGAGCATGATAACGATCTCCAGTACCATAAAGATTGCAGGGCATGGCGGCAATAAAGTGACAGCCATATTGACGGCGATAGGAACGGCACAATTCTGTGCCTGCAATTTTGGCGATGGCATAAGCTTCATTGGTGGGTTCGAGTGCCCCTGTCAATAGTGATTCTTCAGGGATGGGCTGCGGCGAAAATTTAGGATAGATACAGGAAGAGCCTAAAAACAAGAGTTTTTCTACCTTCGTCTGATAGGCCGCATGAATGATATGGCTCTGGATCATTAGGTTGTCATAAAGAAATTCTGCGGGAAAAGAATTATTGGCGGCAATCCCGCCGACTTTGGCGGCAGCCAGAATAATGGCATTTGGTCTGTTTTGTGCAAGCCAGTCTGAAACATCGGCCTGTATCCGTAAGTCCAGATCATTGGTCAGGATTGTGCAGTTTTCTTTTTGCAGACGTCTTGCCATGGCACTGCCAACCATGCCGCGATGTCCGGCAATCCAGATTGTCTTATTCTGCAGCGAGAAGCATTGGGTCATAAGAGGTGTGTTTCTGTATGGCCATGATATCGGCTGTCATCATTTGCTCGACCAGAGTACTGAAGCTTATACGTGGTTCCCATCCCAGCTTTTGCTTTGCTTTTGTGGCATCTCCGCGTAACTCATGGACTTCATTGGGGCGGAAAAATTGCGGGTTAACTTCCACGAGAACACGGCCATCGGAAGCGCGGTATCCTTTTTCTTCCAGACCCTGTCCCTGCCAGATAATATTTGTTCCGGCGCAGGCGAAAGCGGCATTGATAAAATCACGGACGGAATGACTCTGCCCCGTCGCCAGAACATAGTCATCCGCCTGTTCCTGTTGCAGGATGAGCCACATACCATGGACATAATCTTTAGCATGTCCCCAGTCGCGCCGTGAATCAAGATTGCCGATCATCAGTTTTTCCTGTTTCCCCGTTATAATTGCGGCGACTGCCAGAGAAATTTTTCGGGTCACAAACTCTTCGCCGCGCAACGGGCTTTCATGGTTGAATAAAATACCGTTCGAGGCATGAAGCCCATAGGAGTCCCGATAATTACGAACCGTCCAGTAGGCATAAAGCTTGGCAGTCGCATAAGGGCTGCAGGGCGCAAATGCTGTGGTCTCGTTTTGCGGGGCTGGCGCGCTGCCAAACATTTCCGAGCTGCTGGCCTGATAAAAACGGATTTTTGTGTCCCGGATTGCTTCCAGTAAACGCAATGTACCGAGCGCGTTGATTTGAGCTGTGGATTCAGGGGTTTCAAAGCTAACCTTTACATGGCTCTGTCCGGCCAGATTATAAATTTCATCCGGCGCAATTGTCTCGACCAGGCGCCGCAAATTTCCACCATCAATCATATCACCGTAATGAAGATGAAAATGTCTGTTTTCCATAAAATCATTAATACGGGAGGTGTCATTTGTAGCACTATAAAGGCGTAGCCCATGAACTTCATAGTTTTTTTCAAGCAGAAACTGCGCAAGAAGAGCGCCATCTTGTCCGGTCACACCGGTTATGAATGCTTTTTTTGTTGCCATATCGTTCCGCACTGCCCACCATTACGATAGTATGCAGTTAAAACGAAAAACAGGAAAAAAACAAGGGAAATTGCGCCCTGAAATTCAGCCATTGCTGTATGATATTGTTTGTTTCTCCGTAAGTTCTGGAACAAGAACGGGAGTCTGGCCGGAAGCCGGAGGCGGTGTTCCTTTATCGGCTGTGCTGCAATTGAAGATTCCATGCATACCTTCCGGCGCGGCGGTGTCTATTTTTATATTCAGGGATTCTTCGATATCTGCCTGTATGCACCTGAAATTCAATGAAGAATCCGTTTGATCGGAAGAAGAAAGGCGAACGTGGTCTGCACCGTCCAATGCATCCAGAATGGGTGTATTTTCGGATAAAAACCCTGCCATTATACCGCTCTCCTGACTTCTACATAAGCGACATGCGAGATTTGTGCAGGAAAAACATCTCCGGCTTTATGTGTCACAAGGCCAATTTGTGTATTATTGGCAATACGTTCGAAAATTTCACCGCCTTGATAGGGCATTTCAGCGATTTCTTCATATCCGGCTCTGAATTTGATGCTTTTATCACTCACGGATACAGTATAAGTCTCCGCCTCCGGTAAGGTTTCCGGAACGATAATCACAATACTAAATCCATTTCCAAGAAGAAAGTCGCAGCGTTCAAACACAGTAAAATCCTCACTTCATTTATAATATTATAGCGTATGGGGCTTAACAGCGTATGAAAACTATATTGGATTTTAGATAAAGTTAACCTTTTTGGCGAAAAGGATGTGCTAATTGTTGCAGAAAGCCGGGTGGCATGTATTCATTGATGCCAATATTCACCGGAGGACGGCGTTTGGGATTAAAATAGGTTCCAAAAATATGATCCCAGATCATAAGATTTTCACCATAATTCTTGTTGCCTTCGCTTAACAGGCGGCTGTGATGCCAGCGATGGAGGCCGGGCGTATTGAATATCCATGACAGAAACCCGAAACGCATTTCAACATTACAATGGGTGAGCATTCCAATAAAAGCGGTAATAGCAGACAGCCAGATTAAAACCTCCATCGGCGCGCCAAGAAGAAGAAGAATACTCATTCCAAAAAGAATGCTCGCAAGACTGTCAATAAAGTGGAAGCGTCCGGTGTTAATGATCCAGAGCCTTGTGACACTATGATGGATGGCATGAAAACGCCAAAGAGGAAGCCACTCATGGGCAATTCTATGCGCCCAGTACAAACCGAATTCCGCAGCGGTTACGCCCATTATGACCTGAATCCATAACGGCCATTCCCGTGGCCAAATGCCATGGCCTTGCTCTGCTGCCGGTGTCACCAGAGCAGCCAGACCAATAACGGTGCTAAAAATCACAAGTGTCTGTACCGTTCCCTTGCTCAGCAAGGTATGGGCGATATTGGCAAAAGTCTGGCCGTCACCTTTATTCCATTGTGGCTCATGTGGTATAAAGCGCTCCAATGCCAAAAGGGATAGCGCAAGAAACAGATAAGCCAGATTAAAGAAAAGCACAGGCTGTTCTTTAACAAAGCCGTAGCCTGTAATGAGCAGACAGATAACCATCAATCCCGGCCAGGTTGCTCGGGAAAGAGTAAATTTTGTGTATTGCATTGTCTAAAACCTTATCTTCTTATATATCAAAAGTAATACAAAACCGGACAGGAGTGCAATCGGAATGCTGTTTGTAACATTCAAGATTTTCATCTCGGCGCTTGTAATTGCCTTTTCTTCATGGCTTTCGGAAAAAAAGCCGGAATTGGCGGGGTTTCTTGTTGCCCTGCCGCTGGTGACCCTGCTTGTGCTTCCTTTTTCCTTTTTGGAATATCAAAATACCGAGGCCAGTACACGTTTTGCCCAGAGTATTTTTACCGCTATTCCGCTCACACTCGTGTTTTTTGTGCCGTTTCTTTTTGCGGCCAGACTTCATCTGGGTTTTTGGTGGCTCTATGGCAGCGGTCTGGCACTTTTAATAGCGGCTTATTTCCTTCATAAATGGATATTATCGCTGCTGTAATCAAGCTGCTGTAATCAAAGAGAGAGCAGGCTGCCGACAACAGCAAGTCCAATGACGATGGCCGCAGCCTTTGCCGCAAGTGCCCAATGTTGCGGCCCTTTATATAAATCGGCGGCAACCCAGATCGGTTTGACCATAAATCCGGCCCATACGATTTTGAAAAGTCCGAAGATTATCGCAAGTGGTGTCAAAACACTGCCAAGAACACTTAATCCGAGAATAATCGCAAAATAATAAATCCAGAAAACCTGCTGTAAAGGAAGTTTACCGTTCCAGAGGGACTGGATCATGGTATTAAAATCGAATTTTTCTTTATCCGTCATGTTTTATCTCCTTATTAATAGTCTGGTTATTCTCGTAAAGACGCATACTTAAAAGAGCGATCGAAATAGTTACCATGATAAGCCCGATAAGCCAGCTTTGCCAGAGTCCGTAGCCGAACGAAATCGCTGTTAATAATATCATAAAACAGGGCAGGGCAATACGCGCCTGATTAAAATTTAGTCTGCTGAATTTATTTGTTAGAAAAACAAGAAGGGATGAGCCAAAAAGAGCGCCGATCAGACCAAATTCGATCCAGAGCTGAATCGCAAAATTATGGGGGTGAAGTTCTGTGATTCCTTCACGGTATATTTGCATCGTGTCAAAATCGGTAATCATGCGGGTCGCTTCCATTCCGAATCCGTAAAAAGGCTGCTTTAATGCATAACGTCCGATTTTATCCCAGATCTCAAGACGCTCTCCACCAAATCCGGCACCCTGCCCCAGAAAAGGCATTTTTGTTACTGTCGCTGCAAAGTGATCGAACATACCGATGGCCAGAAACGGCGCGGATAAAACACCGATGACCAGAATGGCCGTGAAGGCCATCCAGATTTTTTTATGGCTATAGGGGAAAAAAAAATAACAGAGGGTGGCTAGAATAAAGCCTAGTTGCGCTGACTGGCTCTGGGTCAGAAAAAGTAAAAAACCGAATACTGTAAAAAGACCGCCTTGCAGGATCTTGTTCTTATAAGTTCCGGAAATACCAATCATGGTAAAAAAAAGTGCCAGTAGCGCAATAACACTGCGGTTTAAAGTGGCTCCTGCAACTTCTTCTCCTTGAGCCATGCCGTGTGTAAGCCGATGGAAAGGAAAATTACCGGCCATGTCGATGCTGCAAACGAGCGCCGCGCCAAATGCGATGCCAGTCATGATTTTTAAATAAGGCCGGACGGTTGCAAGTGGTATGGATTGTGCCACTGCAACCAAAGCAATGCCCGGCAGGATAATCAGCGCAACTTTTAGAGTGCGGCTTACAACATATCCGCCATCAATGGCCCAGAGACTGCTTGCTCCGGCTAAAAACAGAATGGCAAGTGCCCATAAAAATATTGTTTTGGGGAATTCCGGTTTTTCATTGAAAACAAAAGGATAGGCTATAAGACTAACCGTGCCGATAATCCCCGGCCAAAATGCCAGAAAGCGTGGCGCAATAATGGCAACAACCATTGTAAGCGCGAGACCGCATATGAAAATCAAGCCAAAAACAGTGCTTTTTCTATTGTATAATTCTACCATAAAATCCAGTAGCATTATTTAGAAAGCAGTAACAGAATGTATCTGTTTTTCTCCCCTGCATTTTAGGATGTGACATATTTTTTTGTAACCTTTCACATTGATCAGAAGAATTGCTCATCGTATGCTAAATTCCCGATGCATGACATAAACCAAATAAAAGGAAAAATTACGATGAATATGAAGAAAGTCGTAACCGCCGGAATTATCGCAGGTGCTGTCTCTTTGGCGATTGCGAATGTGAATACAGCCAATGCTGAAAACGCCAAAACAGAAAAATGTTATGGTGTGGTAAAGGCTGGTGCCAATGATTGTGCCTCTGCCGATAAAAGCCATAGCTGCATGGGGCAGGCCGCAAAGGATGGCGATGTGAAAGAATGGGTTGCTGTTCCTGCCGGACTTTGCGAAAAGCTGGTCGGGGGATCTCTTGCTGCCGGTGAAGGCGGTACAAAAGCATCCTGTGATGGAAAATCAGGCTGTGAAGGCAAAGAGCAAAAAGAAGACCATAAAGGGTAAGTGAATGTCTTCGCATTCTTACATGAATGCCGATAAATATCCTCTTCCGGCTGTTCCGTTTCGGGCAGCCGGAATTGGGCTACGGACAAAACATTATGAAGATATTCTTGTTCAAAAGCCGGATATTGGCTGGATCGAGGTGCATCCCGAAAATTATTTTGGTGGCGGCATGCACCGTCATTATCTGGGAAAGGCGCGGGAGCATTACCCGCTAAGTTTACATGCTGTGGGACTTTCATTGGGATCGGATCAGCCTGTTGATGAAAACCACATTAAAAAATTCAAGGAACTGATTGATATTTTTGAGCCGTTTCAGGTGTCTGATCATGCCTCATGGAGTGCCAGCGGCAATGCACATCTGAATGATCTTCTGCCGCTTCCTTATACTGAAGAAACACTGTGCCGTTTATGTGAAAATATTGACAGGGTGCAAACCTGTTTTGGCCGAAATATTCTCGTTGAAAATCCTTCAACCTATCTGTCCTTTACAATTGATGAAATGCCGGAATATGAATTTATGAATGAACTGGCAGAACGTGCCGGATGCGATATTCTTCTTGATGTGAATAATATCTATGTCCAGTCCGTCAATCATGGTTTTGATCCCTATGATTATATCAACAATATCAACGTCTTTCCTATTAAAGAAATTCATCTGGCCGGCCATACGGAACGGGTCTTCGAGGACGGATCAATACTGGTTGATACCCATAACCGTCCGGTGCGGGATGAGGTCTGGGAGCTGTATCGTCATACAATTAACAGGCTTGGCGCTATTCCGACATTGATAGAATGGGATGGTGATATTCCGGCGCTGGTGGAACTGGTTCATCAGTCTGATAAAGCGCAGGCCATTATTGATGCACATATCATACAGGATCAGGCCGTGCATGCCGCTGAGTAAGATTCAGAAAAATTTTAAGGAGATGATCCTTGAACCTGATTATTCTGATCGGGAACAGGAGGTTTTTCGGGCTATGTTCCGGCAGAATTACGGCATCGCGCTTGAAAACCGTATGAAAGTTTACCGCAATAATATTGTCAGGGGTCTGAGTGATGCGGCGATGGCAGCCTTGCCAATGACCAGAAAATTGGTGGGCGAGGCTTTTCTGGAACAGGCAATGCGCCATTATGTTCTGCAGAATCTTCCCGAGGAGGGAAATTTAACGCTATATGGGATGGGTTTTCCTGATTTTATAAAAGAATATGAGCCTGCCCGTCATCTCCCTTATCTATCCGATTTTACCAGACTGGAATGGGCGTGGGAGGCCGCTTATTATGCCGATGATGATAGAGCGCTTGATCCTGTTCTGCTTGCCGATATTTCCGAGGAAAAGCTTCTCCATCTCGTGTTTGCGTTTCGTTCTTCTTTTTCGCTTCTTGACTCTGTATTTCCGCTCGATGAAATTGTTGATTTTTGCCGTGCCGATGAAGCAGAGGAGATGCATGAACTAAGCAACAAAGGGGCAAAACTTATGGTGTTTCGCCCCGATTTGAAAGTTGAAATCAGGAAGCTGGATGAAAGTGAATATAAGTTTTTAAAGCTATTACAGCAGGGCCAGACAATTGAGAGAGTCGTTGTAACTCTTCTTGAGTCTGATCCGAATTTCAATATCACGGATCTTTTACAAAAACATTTACGTCTGGGAACATTTTCTGATTTTGAGATGAGGAGCTAGAATATGAAGTCATTTTTGCTGAAAGCCGATCATTTGATCGAGCCTTTGCGTCATATTGCCGATAAATTTGCAACGCCTTTGCTGTATCTTGGTTTGCGGCTTTATGTTGCCGAAGATTTTTTTCGCTCTGGCTGGGGACGTTTAAAAGATTATTTAAATGGAAGCTGGGAGACGCAGCTTTTCCTGTTTGGAATGGAGCATCCTGTTCCCGGTCTTGATCCGGCTCTGGCCGCACCGGTAACAATGGTGGCAGAGTTAATATTGCCCGTTCTTCTTGTTTTTGGTCTGTTGACCCGTTTGGGTGCGGCGGGTCTGTTTATGATGGCGCTGATAATCCAGTTGACCTATCTGGAGCATTTCCAGCATATTGTCTGGATGACAATGATGGCAGTAATTTTTGTCAAAGGAGCAGGCGTTATTTCTTTTGATTATTTATTATTAAAATGGATTAAAAAGGAAAAGGAAATTGAAAATGAGCCAACCGAAAATTGCTGCGCGAAATCCCGTTGAAGTCGAATTGGACGAAGGAAAAGTGTATTTTTTTTGCACTTGCGGACACTCCAAAAAACAGCCTTTTTGTGATGGTTCTCATACCAATACAGATTTTACACCTCATAAATTCACTGCTGAAAAAACAGGCAGGGTTTGGCTGTGCCAGTGTAAAAATACCGGGAATCGTCCCTTTTGTGATGGAACACACAAAAAGCTGCCTGTTTAATTTTCCGGTATGATGGAGTGGAAAGCGTTATAGCAATAGGTCTGGTTTGTCTGGTAGTCCCTTTTTATTTTCCAACAGATATTAAAATATCCAGAAACTGTTGTGCAACGGCTTGCCAGGTATAGTTTTCCTCGGTGTGGCGGCGGCGCTGGTCTTTGGTGTTTTTGGTAAGAGCGAGCGCTCTGGCGGCAGCATCGGCTAGATCATGGTCATGCAGGGCGCCGAGATATGTTTGTGTAATAATATCGCGTGGCCCCGTAACATTATAGGCGGCAACCGGCAGACCGGAAGCCAGTGCCTCGACCAGAACCATTCCGAAGGTATCCGTGCGCGAAGGAAAGACAAAAATATCGGCGCTGCGGTAATGCGCGGCCAGATCTTCTTTTTCCTTTTTACCGATGAAACAGGCCGCCGGATATTTGCGTTTTAACATAGGAAGATCAGGGCCTTCTCCGATAATGACTTTAGAACCTTCCCAGTCCATATCCAGAAAGGCTTCAAGATTTTTCTCAATGGCAATACGCCCGACATAAAGCGCTACAGGATGGGGCAGGTCATGAAATAATGTGGCATCGCCAGGGTAAAAAATGTCAAGACGCGCCCCGCGTGACAAACGGTGCATATCTGTCCTGAAGCCCCATAATTTCAGCTCCTTCTCCAGGCTTTCTGTTGCCACTATCACTCCGGTGGCGTGGTCATGGAATATCTGTAAATGACGAATAATAATATTTTTGATAAAATTGGTTAAAAAAGGTAGATATTTTCCAATACGTTTGGCGATATAATCCGGAAAATGGGAGTGGTAACAGGTTGTGAATTTAAAGCCGTGGCGGCGGCAGTATTTTTGTCCTGCCCGTCCTAGAAAAGCTTCTGTTCCGATATGAATGACATCAGGATTAAAATCATCAATCATTTTTTCCAGACGGCGATAGGGGAAAAGTGCCAGTTTTATTTCCGGATAGCCCGGAAGCGCTATACACCATGGAAAATCGGCAGGACCAATGACTGTTATTTCATGCCCCCTATGGGTCAATTCTTCGCTAATATGCTCGTATGTGCGCACGACACCGTTGATCTGGGGTTTCCATGCATCGCTGATGATTAAAATTTTCATGGGAAAAGACTGTTATTTCCGTGTGCGCAGTTATAGACTTAATTATAGCATGATCTATTACGGGCGAAAGAAAAACAGTCAAGAATGAATTTTTTTTATAAAGCAATTTTCGTACTGGTGGTTTTTTTCGCATTGTCGCCTGTGGAATTACGGGCGCAGACATGTGGAACAGAGTACGAAGTCATAGTAACGCTAAATCCCCCGATATTTGGGTTTCCGACAGTCTGGGATGCGAAATATAATCTCAAGGACAGGATGATGCAAACGGCTTCCGGTGTGGCGATGGAAGGCGGCACGGTTTTTACCTACGGAAGAACCCTGTCCCTTGATCACTTCCAGCCGCAGGAGATCGTATTCTCTGAAATTAATCGGCGGGGCCGGGCGCTGAAGGAAGAAAAATATCCGGCAAAAGACGGGGAAGATCCCGTAAAAATGATTCGTTCCGGCAAAGAATTTATTGCTATTTCGAATTTACGTGGCGGGGCGGGAAAAAAAGAAAAACAGGCGCGTTTGAGCTGGCATGATTTGAATGGAAAATACAAACGCGAAAAATTGCTGCAGGACAAAGTTTTTGATTATGAAGCCATGGGTCTGGTTCAGTCCGGTGACTCATCCGGTTTTATTGTGATTATTCGCGGGATCAATCGTCACGATGAAACGGACCAGAATGGCATTTTGATAAAATTTACGCCGGGTGGCGAGCTTTTGTGGAAGCGTAGCTATCGTCCGGGTATTCCAAATGTCCTTCATAATCTTGTGCCTATAAAGGACGGGAATTATATCGCCGTTGGCCGTATCCGGCTTGATGACGGGCGCATGGCGGGATGGGCTATGAAGCTGGGATTTGATGGCGCTATTCACTGGCAAAGAATCTATCCGCGCGGTTCTTTTTCCGTTTTTCACCATGCGGCTCTTTCTGCCTTGCAAACAGGTGAAGGAAAAGGATTTATTCTATCGGGAAACTCGAAGCCCTATGATGGAAATCCTGAGGCGGCGTGGGTCATGGCCATTGATGCTCTGGGAGAACCGTTATGGCAGCGTTATTATCGGCGGCCGGATTACGGGCTACAGGGGCAATGGATTGTTAGTGAACCGGATGGGCGTCTGGTCGTGATTATGAATGCCAAAGCAGTCAGTGGTGAAGGCCATCATGACCATGTGCGGATGCTCACTTTGACGCAACGTGGCGTCCAGCTTGCCGATGAAGCTTATTATGAAGGACGGCAGACACGGGCAACAGATTATGTTGCAGGCTGGAATGGTGAACGTATTCTGACCGCCGTGATCGAGGATGATCGGGGCGAGGATGAAGAAAATGGAACTGTGCCGATTCATGTGGTCGGTCTTCTTCCCGAAGAAGACACCGGAACAGAAACATTTCCTGCCGAACAGGAAAAGCCGATTTATAAAGGCTGGGTTTTTGTTGCGACAGCCCTTGATCCTTATGATGATCCCTGTCATGCATATCAAAAATAGAAAATGAGCCAGAACCCGGACGATTTTACAGATGATGAGGATATACTGACCTGCATAGTGCAGGAAGAGGATCATGATGCGCGGCTGGATAAAATGCTGGCGCAGCGTTTTCCCGATTTCTCCCGCTCGCGCCTGAAAGCGCTTATTCTGGAAGGTGCTGTCAGTCTTGATGGCGTGAGATGTACAGATCCTTCGTGTAAAGTTAAAAAAGAGATGGTGCTGGCTGTCACGGTACCGCCTCCCGTTGACGGTATACCGGAAGCCGAGAATATTCCGCTCGAAATTCTTTATGAAGATGACGCGCTTTTAGTGGTGAACAAGCAGGTCGGGCTGGTGGTGCATCCGGGGGCGGGGCATTATACAGGAACGCTGGTGAATGCCTTATTGTATCATTGTGGTGATAGTTTATCCGGTATTGGCGGCGTGCGCAGACCGGGTATTGTGCATCGCCTTGACAAGGATACCAGCGGCCTGATGGTTGTGGCAAAATCAGATCAGGCTCATCAGGCACTTTCGGCACAGCTGGCCGACCGGACACTCGGACGGCATTATAAGGCTGTGGTATGGGGCGTGCCTCTACGCAAAGGTTTTATAGACCAGCCCATCGGCAGACATGCGGGAAACCGTCTGAAAATGTCGGTCAACCATAAAAACGGACGTGAGGCAGGAACCCATTATCAACTGGGGCAGAGCTATCACGGGACAGTATCGCTGGTTGATTGCTGGCTTGAATCAGGACGAACCCATCAGGTCAGGGTTCATATGGCTTTTATAAAGCATCCGCTGCTGGGGGATACTCTCTATGGACAGCAGCGCAATAGCGGAGAATCTGCTCTGAAAAAAGCGGGTTATGAGCCTGATGTTATTGCAGAAATACTGGCGTTCCCGAGACAGGCACTCCATGCATGGAGGATGGGATTTATCCATCCTCTCAGCGGTGAGGAAATGTTTTTTGAAGCGCCTTTGCCAGAGGATCTCACTCGTCTGCTTTCGCTTTTATAAGTTATTTTAAAGGGAAGCTGTCAATGATATTCTGAAAAATATAGAAAATCATTTGCCTGTATCACGTTTATATCGTTCAATAGACGTATGGCGAAGATATTAATAGCAGAAGATGATTCATCCATGCGCCATTTTTTGGCCATGGCGCTAGAGCGGGCAGGGCACGATGTAAACTCCTGCGAGGATGGACTCAGTGCTTTACGGGTTCTGGAAGCAGAAGGTCAGGATTTTGATCTGCTGCTTGCCGATATTGTAATGCCGGGTATGGATGGAATCGAGCTTTCGCAAAAGGCCTCGAAAATAAGTGATCATCTCAAAATCATGTTTATTACCGGATTTGCGGGTGTTGCCCTTGGCAACCGGAATCCGGGGCATGAAAAAGCGCGTGTTCTGTCAAAACCATTTCATCTTAAAGAGCTGGTCGATCAGGTGGAAGAGCTGCTTGCCGCCTGAAGTCTGTTGAGTTGCATAAAGGATCTATGTTATGATTCCCCATAATAGATATTTTTTGCCAGAAAAAAAACCATGACGGAAATCCGGTTTTATCATTTGCAAACGCAGACTCCCGAAGCGGCTTTGCCGCAAATTCTGCAAAAAGCACTGGCGGGAGAGCGCCGTATTGTTATCCGTATGGCCGATGACAAAGCTGTCGAGAAACTCAATGATCTGTTATGGACGTTCAGTGCCAGTAGTTTTTTACCCCATGGCAGCCGCAAGGACGGCTTTGCCGAAGACCAGCCTATCTGGCTGACGGACAAGGATGAAAACCCCAATCAGGCTGATGTTCTTATTCTCACCGATGGTGTTTCATCCGAAAATGTTGCTGATTACAAGTTATGCTGCGAAATGCTGGATGGCCGTGATGGCGAGGCGGTGAAAGCGGCGCGTGAAAAATGGAAGTCTTATAAAGAATCCGGTTACGAGGTCACCTATTGGCAGCAGAATGAAAAAGGCGGCTGGGACAAAAAAGCGTAAGAAGGGCTTCTTTAATCCGGTTACGATGATGCTGGGGGATTCTCTGCCGAAATTTCCGGGTTGATCACTTTATAATAATAACGTCCTTGAATGGCTTTTCCTTCAATGCGGGCATAATAAGGGTGCGTTCCGAAATGGGTGTACCCCATGTTTTCATAAAGTCTGATCGCCGTTTCCATTGTTTCCCGTACATCAAGGTTAATCACGGAAAAACCCTCATCCCGGGCTCTTGTTTCTACAATTTCCAGCATTTTACGGGCAAGCCCATAACCTTTACGTGCCCAGGGCGCAATAAAGTGCGTGGTCAGGGTGACGGCAAAACTCTGTGCCTCGTTATTCCGCGGCGGAGTGATGAGCTGCGCTGTGCCGCAAATAACCCCGTCAAGACGTGCAACAAAAAGCATTCGTACCGGCATTGCCAGAACGCCCTTCCAGTAACGTTCCAGAATTTCCCGTGCCGGCAGGGCGACCCAGCCAAAACCACCACCAGCTTTGATCGCTTCATCTGTGGCATCGCATAAATCCCGAAGATCGGCGTGGGAAAGCTCGGTGACATATTCAACGGTCGCGATTGCGTTTGCGGGACGGGTTTGCATTTGGTCAACCATGTGAATTATCCTTTAATATTATTCCGTAGAATCTATCTTAAAATAAGGTTTCCCTGATTCTATTCAACCATAGAATTATGAAGAAAATAAGAACATCCTGCGATTGTTTTTTGTGCACGGCAACATTCAGGGC